>NZ_CP011035.1:600000-757205 GCF_001465295.1 Pseudoalteromonas translucida KMM 520
AGAAAAGTGACAATTATTGCTGATTACGCTATTAATAGCTAAGTACTATATAAAAACCAAGAAGTAGGTAATGTGTCTGTATTTGTTGCAAGGCAAGCAATATTAAATCGTCGCCAGAATGTGGTTGCTTATGAGCTATTATTTCGTGATAGTGATAAAAACTATTTTCCGGAAATATCTGATGGCCAAGCAACGGCAAGATTGATCATGGAGAATCAGCTTAACTTAGGAACCCGGCATATAACATCAGGTAAAAAAGCACTGATTAATATAGGCCCAGAGTCGTTAAAGCTCGATTTATGTGCATTTTTACCCTGTAAAGATGTGGTTATTGAGTTACTCGAAACCATAGAGCCCACAGACGATAATTATGAGTTATGCCGTGATTTATTTCATAGTAATTATAAACTAGCGTTAGATGATTTTGTGTACACCCCTCAATGGGAGCGTTTTTTAAAGCTGGTAAATCTGATTAAGTTTGATATACGCCAAACCCCATTACCGGAAATTGCCCTGGTTGTTAAAAAGCTAAAAAAACACAAAAGAATAAAAATACTTGCCGAAAAAATAGAAACGCCCGAGGAGTTTGAACTTGCATATAAAATGGGCTTTGATTACTTTCAAGGGTATTATTTTGCAAAGCCAACCATGCTTAAACAAAACGACATAGACTATAATTACGCGCTGGTAATTGCAATTTATGCAGAAGTTATGAAACCCAATCTAGATATAAACGTAATTTCTGGTTTATTTGAGCTTGATGCTGCGCTGGCATACAAGCTATTACGCTTAATTAATAGTGGTGTGTTTCCTATTAAAAGCAAAATATCTTCCCTTAAACAAGCATTAGTCTACTTAGGTCAGGAACGGTTAAAAAAGTTTGTAAGTTTGATCGTGACTGCTTATACAGTTAAGTCTAAGCCTGCCGAATTAATGAAAATGTGCGTAGTTCGTGCTCGCTTTTGTGAGCTAATTGCCGCGCAAATAAGTAAACAGCAAAAAGGTGAAGCTTTTTTAACCGGGCTGTTTTCGTTACTCGATGCCATATTAGATCAACCCATGAGTTTACTAGTTAATAAACTTCCATTTCCAGATGACATTAAAGCAGCGTTACAGGGTGAAAAAAACACCTTACATTATATTCTTGATACCGTAAAAGCATACGAATCAGGAAGCTGGTGGGCATTAGAGCAGGCAGTTTTATTAATAAATATAGAGAGTAAATTACTACCTAACATATATAAACAAGCGGTAGATTGGGCCGATAGCTATAAAAATATCACGTAATGGAATAGGTAATGCGTAATTATAATTTAGACTTCATTCGTGGTATTGCCGTACTTGGCTTGGTGTTTATGAATATATACACCTTTGGAGTATTTGAGCTCGGTTATACGCCACTAACAATCCCACCAAGCAGCGATAGCCTGATTCAAACATTAAACCTAATATTTGTTGAAGGGCGTTTTAGGAGCTTATTTAGCATACTGTTTGGGGCTGGGTTATACATTCAATGGCAACGCTATAACTTGATTTTACCACTTAAAAGTCGCCTATATTGGTTACTACTTTTTGGTTTATTGCATGGGTTTTTACTTTGGGCAGGCGATATTCTATTTTTGTATGGGGTGTCGGGGTTGCTCGCTATAAAGTACTTAAGCAGTACCAATGAGCAACTTCTGAAGCATGCTTATGGGTTTATTTTACTCTCGGGTTTGGCGACCGCTTTAGTTATGTATAGCGTACCAGAGACATTAATATACCGTGACTCGCCAGAGTTTAATGCGTTGTATAGCCAATACTTTCAATCATATGGCGATCACTTGTTATCTAACATAACCATGTACGCGTTAATGGTGTTTATGGTTCCGATACTCACTATGTGGGTAACGACAGCGTTAATGTTGTTAGGTATATATCTGTATAAGCAACAGGTGTTTGTTAGCGGCTTATCGGCAAAGCAACTCATTTTAGTAATTAGCGGTGCGCTACTATTTATCAGTTTACGGCTAACTACAGAGCAATATAGCAGCGGTGTATTTTATGCGCTGCAAGAATTAATTAACAGTGTAGCGGCATTGTGTATGGCGGTTATTTATATTCACATTGCAGTTAAGTTGTGTAGTAACAATGCCAACACAGGAAAATTAATTCAACAAGCAGGGCGTTTAGCATTAAGTTTATATATAAGCCAAACGTTAATGCAACTTTTGTTGTTTAAAGTACTTTTTAAGCAGTGGGCGCTCAGTTTTAATCGCATTGACTATTGCTTAGTTGCTACCTTATTGGTCGTTATTCAGCTTATTATTACCGCCATTTATAGCCGTTATTTTCAACAAGGCCCTTTAGAATACATATGGCGAAAATTAACCTACGCAAAAATCACTGCTTAAACGGCTACAAAGGTTAAATTAAGGGCGAAAAATTATTGTGGGTGGTTTAAACTAGCAGCCTTTAAAATTAAGGTGAATTGCTTCCATGACAGACTTAAAACGATTAAATAAATTTATTAGCGATACTGGCTTTTGTTCGCGACGCGAGGCTGATAAATATATTGAAGACGGTCGTGTTACTGTTAATGGTATTCGCCCGGAAATGGGCGTAAAAGTTTCATCTACAGATGTTGTATTGGTAGATGGTAAAACACTTAAAGCAATCCCTAAACGCGTTTATATTGCCTATAACAAACCCGTTGGTATTACCTGTACTACAGAGCGAAAAATTCAAAGTAATATTGTTAAAGCCGTTAATTACCCCGATCGGATCTTTCCAATAGGGCGCTTAGATCGTCCATCTGAAGGGCTAATATTTTTAACTAACGAAGGCGACATTGTTAATAAAATTTTGCGCGCTGGCAATAATCACGAAAAAGAATATGTAGTTACTGTAGATAAACCATTAAATCGTCAGTTTGTAACTAAAATGGGTAATGGTGTACCTATACTCGATACTATCACTAAAAAATGTAAAGTAATCCAAACCGGGGCGCAGCAGTTTACTATTATTTTAACCCAAGGATTAAATCGTCAAATACGTAGAATGTGTGAGTATTTAGGTTACGAAGTGGTCACACTAAAGCGCGTGCGCATTATGAATGTGACGCTTAAAGGTTTAAAAGTAGGGCAATGGCGCCACTTAACCGAACAAGAAATGACGATTATAAACGACTCAATTTCTGACTCAGGAAAAACCCAAGAGCATTCAGTATATGATGAGGCAAACGCTTTACAGCAACAAAGCCCGCCAGCAGTAGCTAAGCCGCAAAAAACAAGTGATAAAAAACGTGATTTTCAGGGCGAAAACCCTAAACGTTTTAATCAAGGTGAGCGCACAGAAGAACGTAAAAAAGAGCGTAGTAAAACGCCTTATCAAAAGCGCTCAACCACTTATGTTGGCAAACCGAAAAGTATTAAAGCAAATAAGTCATCCGACTCAAAAGGAATATTGAGCCTTAAAAAATAAAGCGATATTACAGTTAGGTACAGTACAACAACTTAACTAACCTGCGATT
The DNA here is from genome assembly GCF_001465295.1 of Pseudoalteromonas translucida KMM 520. Lineage (NCBI taxonomy): Bacteria > Pseudomonadati > Pseudomonadota > Gammaproteobacteria > Alteromonadales > Pseudoalteromonadaceae > Pseudoalteromonas > Pseudoalteromonas translucida. The sequence goes on from NZ_CP011035.1 coordinate 603,512, forward strand.
TGGGTGGTTTATTATCAAAATCGCTATTTGTTGCTATGTATATATTCTATAAGTTTATCCAGAGGCAAAGGTTTACAGTAATAAAAGCCTTGTATTCGAATGTTATTGAACTTAGACAAATAATCGATCAGCTCAGGGCTTTCTACACCTTCTACTACCACTGTTTTATTTAACTGTATGCAAATATTAATAATGCCCTCTAGCAATGCTCTTTTTTGCCCAGCTAATTCGGCGCCAATAGTAAATTCACGATCTATTTTTATAATGTTTGCCGGCTGACGCGATAAATAAGACAAACTAGAGTAACCCGTCCCAAAGTCATCAATTGCAACATTAAAGCCTTTATTCATTAGCGCTTTAAGCACCTCTTCAATAGCGCCTTTTTCCGACATAATCATTTCGGTCACTTCGATGGTGAGCAAGTTAGATTGTATGTTTTTTTCAGTCGTTAACTTACAAAGTTTTTCGGTAAAGTTTCGCTGTTGTATTTGTTGCGGTGAAAAATTAACTGCAACACAAATGTTTTGTAATTCAGCTATGCTACTCATATCGTTTAGTACTTGAGTAAGCACTTGTTCGCCCACTTGTAATATTTGCCCTGTTTGTTCAGCAATAGGAATAAAAACAGCAGGAGAAACATAACTGCCATTATTTTTCCAGCGAACTAATGCTTCTACAGCAATAATACACTGAGTGGTTAAGTTATAAATGGGTTGATAATAAACCTCTAACTCCTCATTTTTAATCGCTTTTTGTAGCTCACTTCTAATTGTAACCATAAACTTATGGCTCTCATCCATAAGCTTATGGTAAAAACAAAATTGATTGCCGCCTAAAGCTTTGGCGTTATCCATTGCTATATCTGCTTGTTGCAGTAGTAATGTAGGGCTAATGACTTCTCCATCAGACATAGCTATGCCAACACTCACAGTAAGATGGATATCAACCTCACCTAAGTTATATATATCGGCTAGCGATTTTATTATGAGTGTAATTTCCTCCGATAACTGCTGCTTAGATATATTACAGTAATACAATACAAACTCATCGTTGCCAAAACGCGCTATAGCACCCGCTTTAACTGCATTTTTTTTAAGCCTTTTAGCGACTAATTGCAAAACCATGTCACCTAATTCATGGCCCAAACTATTATTTACTGCGCTAAAGCCATCTAAATTAAAAAAGACTATCGTACAATTAACATTTACATAGTTAACTTGCTTAGCCTCTATTTCTGCATTTAATGCATCACGGCGCAGCAAGCCGGTTAATTCATCGTATTTAGCCATTTTATGTAACGCAACAGACTGTTGCCTGAGCAAAAAAGTAGAATCAGTGGCTAATATCAAAATATAAATAAACGCAAAAGTAAGCCATATTATCATTTGCTCAATTTGTGCTGCTTCTTTAAGCTTTGAATAATCTTTAATAAAGCTATAAACGTTGTGCTTAATAAATCCTCTTACAACAATTTCCTTAATTATATAATGCTTGCTATAACGGCTTAATAAGCTATTTAAATCTTGAACATTTTTTTGTTTTTTGTCGATTGCGAAATAAATTTTAGGTGTTAACTCAATAAAGGTATCAAACGAGCTGAGGTAATCTATGTATCTGTTTTCAATTAACAAGTTTAAATTTAACAGTGCCAACACTTGGTATTGCTTACCATTGCTTGCCGTTATCGGAATTGAGAACATAATTATTGGTGTATCTGTGTCTAAGGTTGCTGAGTTAGCTGCAAATCTGACTTCATTTTTAGCGGCTTTTAACCAGTTTGTAATAGGACTGGTTGCAATTAATCCGTCATTAGTAAATTGCTTAGAGTAAGTTGTACCGCTTATATGCTTCAAATTTTCATCTAGAAGAAGCATACTGCTTATAATTTCAAAGTCTTGGGTATAACCTCTTAAATCTATGTTAGCCATTTTTATAAAATCGTCGCTATTCACTGCTTCTAAACGTGTTTTTATGCGAGTAAGTGATGTGATATGACTTTCGAGGTTTTTATTGAGTATAGTTTCAACAAACTTAATTTTATTTTGTGCATCTACAGCTGCGTTAGTTACTGTTTGAACCGCGGTAACATGCCAAAGTGTTATGCCAATAAAAATAGCAAAAAACGTAATAACTTTAGCGGTCATTGAGCCATTAACGGTAGTAATAGGATTTTTAATTTTTATAATTAAAGCTAAAAAAAATACAAATACCATTACAGCACTAAAAGATGAGATAAAAGGATTATGGCTATCCCAAAACCAGCTACTGCTATCGTGTCTCCACAAACTTAGCTCAAAGTTAATAAACAATATAGCACCGGTAATGAGTAATATAGGTATGAGGTATTTAATTTTTTTTGTAGGTAAAACCTTAGGTAAAAAAGCCAATAAAACAGCTAACCCTAGCGCAGTCAAAGAAAGTTGCAGAGAAATAACCGGCATTAAGCTTTGCGTAACGATAATACTTTCTAAGGCACCCAAAAAAGCAACGACAAGAAAAAATTGAATAAAACCTAAATACAATATACTTGCTGCTGATTGAGTTAGGGATAGTCTCATTATTTTCTCATGTCCTTAAAATGATTAACCTCAAGGTTACATTAGCATTATTAAAACAAAATACCAGATATTTAAAATGTTTGTATGTATATAAAATATAAGACAAACGATGTTTTTTGAGCGGCATAATTACAATGGTACTTTATTACTAGGGGTAGGGAGTTTATAAGGCAGGCTTAGAGTGGGATATAAAATAAACGCAGCCTTAGCTTAACACCACTCGTTTAAGAACGAGTGGTGTTTTTTCGTTTATACCTAACCGGATATTTTTGTGTCTTTGCGAGCACCGCTCGCGGATAAGCTTTTCGCTTTCTTTTCTCCGGTAATATTAGCCGTTTCCCGTTTTCACGTAGTTCTTTCAGCTTTTTAGGGATTGTCCCGGGGCTTCGACCTGAGCACCATAAAAACTCGTCTTGTATCAGGTATAATGCGTTTATGAAACTGATGCGTAATGGCTCCACTTTATGGGCTTTAGCCATCTCTGCCATTTCAAGCCTCACGATATTGTATGACGTCAGAATACCCCATAGTTCTTGATAAATACCTTCCTGTTTCAGGCTCCGTAGCGCTGGTTTACTAGATAATTGATATTGCTTGAGCTCACCATATCCTCGCTCTATTTCCCACCTTTGCCAATAAACACCGAGTAGCGCTTTTAGCGGGTATTTTTCTGGACAGACGCATGAGGTGATGAACCCTTTTATTTCACCTTTAGGTGTTGGAATTTGAATAAGTCTTGCTTGCCATGTATCACCTAGGTAAGGGGCTGATTTTTTAGCTTGTGGCGAAATAGGCATTGTTATTAAGTGGTCATACTCACTAAATGATCCCGTTATTTCATAGCGCATTTTGCTTTTAATGGGCGTAAGCCAATGATGATTTTCGCTAACACCTTGCCAGCTCGTGAATAGTTCAGCCGAAAAGAAACCTCTATCAAATAGGGTCAATGAATGTTCAGGTGCTGAGCCAACAAGCTGTTGAGCATAATGAATTTCACTTTGAGTGATAGGGCCAAACGCTGCATCGGATATTAAATGCGTTCTTGTCGACATCAAGGTCACAGCAAGTACTGAGGGAAAGTTAGTTGTCGATTGAGCATATCCAAAGTGACGGTTACTCGGGGTATCTTGGGTTTTAAATTGTGTACCGTCAACGCTTAGTAGCTTTAAACCACAGACGTCATCAAACGTTTGCGACTGCTCCCACTGCGTTGCTGTATGTTTAAAAAGGTGCTTCATAGGCGCAGCGCCTAGCTTTTCTTTCCCTTTTATAATACTGCTGGTCGCCAATGGTGGAAGCTCTCCTTTAGCGTCAGGAAAAGCGAGCTCTAGTTTGTCACAGACTTCAGATATTGAGCGGTTTCTTAATAAACCAATTCCTAACACAAGCCAAGCGGCTTGCTCGGCGGGGAAGCGTCGTTTGCGTACTGATGCTCTTCCTGTTTGGGTAACAGCTTCTTCAATCCACTCAAGGGGAATGTGCTTAGTGAACGAATCAATATCACGAACTTGGCAAAACTCAGTAGTAAGGTGTAATTCTTTAATAAATTCAGACATAAAAATAGGCCACAACTTTTGTTGTAGCCTATTATGAAGCCTCTGAAAGATCGTTCAATTAGCTTAAACGATCTGCATTAGGCCTTAGCTGCGCTTATTAATTTAATAAGAGTTTATTTACTTTATTTAATTCGAGCTTTAAATGGCTGATATTCAATTTTATATATTATGGTATAAAGTACTGGCACTACAATTAAAGTTAATATGGTAGCAAAACCTAAACCAAACATAATGGTAACCGCCATTGATTGAAAAAACACATCAAATAACAGGGGAATCATCCCCAATATAGTAGTAATTGCAGCCATAGCAACAGGGCGTACACGGCTTACTCCTGAATCGAATACTGCCTGGTATGGCGCTTTACCTTCAGATAATTCAAGATTTATTTGATCCACGAGTACTATGCCATTTTTTATTAACATACCGCTTAAGCTTAGTAATCCTAGTAATGCCATAAAGCTAAATGGCGCGTTCATGACCAATAGCCCAGCGCTTACCCCAATAATTGCCAGTGGTACAGTAGCCCAAATAACTAAAGGCTGCTTAACAGAGTTAAACAGCAATACTGTAATTGCAAACATAGCCAAGTAACCAATTGGCAATGAGCCAAAAATAGCTTTTTTAGCTTTACTCGATGACTCGTATTCGCCACCCCACTGCATTTCGTAACCGCGTGGCAGCTCAATGTTTTCGATATCGGTGCGAATACGTGCAAATAGTTTAGCCGGCGTTTCGTCACTTAATACATCATGATCAGCCATAACGGTAATAGTACGCTTACGATCGCGGCGCATAATTAAGCTGTCTTCCCATTCAACCACAAACTCATCAACAACTTGAGTTACCGGTATAAACACTCCCAGTACTGGGCTAAAAATTTGTAGGTCGTGTACACTTTCTACATTTAAGCGCTCGTTAGCAGGAGAGCGTGCAATAATAGGCAGTAATTGGGTACCATCACGATATACACCCACTTGCTTACCCGACAAATTAGTAAGCAACACTTGATCAAGGTCTGATTTACTAATACCTAAACGGCGCGCTTTTTGTTCGTTAAACTGTGGGCGAATCATTTTGCTACGTGCCCGCCAATCATCACGAATATTATGCGAACCGGTATCTTGCGCTATGATATGTTTGGCTTGAGCAGATAGTTTTCTTAGTACAACTGGATCTGGGCCAGAAAAACGCGCTTCTATTTTTGCATCAGTTGAAGGGCCTATTTCCATAGGTTTAACTTTAAGCTGTGCGGCAACCGGATTGTGCTGTGCGAAATCTCGTACTTTTTGCATAACAGTGGCAACCGCTTCGCGGTCAGTTACACGAATAATCAACTGCCCGTACGCGGGGTATGATTTTTCAGGTGCATAGGTAAGCATAAAGCGCGGAGCACCTTGGCCAACAGTACTGGTTATTTCAGTAACGAGCGGGTTTTGCTGTAAAAACGCTTCTAACTTTTTAATCCCCTCAAGCGTTGAGCGAATATCAGCGCCTTGTTCTTGCCAGTAATCTACATAAAACATTGGCGTATTAGATGCCGGGAAAAATGATTGTTTTACAGCGCCAAAACCAACAACAGCACTACACAGCAGTACTAACATTAAAACTAAGGTGCTTTTTCTAAAGCGCATAGCAAGGTTTAAGCTGGCTTTGTAACTGGTAAATATAAAACCTTGATATGGGTCGTCATACTCTTGCTCGCCATCAGCGTTTAATTGCGTTTCTTTAAACATTAAATTGGCAAAAAATGGTGTGAGGGTAATGGCAGTGATCCAGCTTAATAAAAGGGAGATTAGCAATACCCAAAATAAACTACCGGCAAACTCACCGCTGGCATCGGAGCTTAAACCAATAGGCGCAAATGCAGTAATAGAAATCACAGTCGCCCCAAGTAATGGCCATTTAGTTTGTTCAACAATATTAATAGAGGCTCTTAGCTTAGTTTGCCCACGTTTTAGGTTAATTAAAATACCTTCGGTAACAACAATGGCATTATCAACAAGCATACCAAGTGCGATTATCAGCGCACCTAACGAAATTCTTTGCAAATCAATAGCAAATAACTTCATAAAAATAAAAGTACCTAAAACGGTAAGCAGTAAAATACCGCCAATTAATAGCCCACTTTTAACTCCCATAAACAGCAGTAGCACTATAATTACAATAGCAATCGCTTCAACTAGGCTAACAATAAAGCCGTTTACCGATTTTTCTACTTCGTTTGGTTGATTATAAACAGCATTAATTTTAATTCCGTGTGGCCGCTGGTATTCTAATGACGCAAGATGCACGTCAATGTCGTTACCTATATCAACCACATTAACGCCCGACATAAACGACACGCCAATTAACAATGCTTGTTGTTGGTTGTAACGAATAATATTGTTGGGTACTTCGGCATACTCGCGGTAAACCTTAGCTACATCACCTAAATAAATTAGCTCGCTGGCACCCGATTTAGAAATAAGCAGGGTTTCTAGCTCTTTTACATCTTTAAACTCGCCAGTAGGGTGTAAGCGAATAGACTCACTGCCCACCCTAATTTTACCTGCGTTAGAAACCGTATTTTGCGATTGTAATAATTGAAAAATATGACTGGGCGCTATGCCTAATTGAGCAAGTTTTTGCGTAGAAATTTCAACCATTACTTGCGCTTGTTGCTCCCCCGCAATAGTTACTTTACTTACGCCTTTAACCAATACTAGTTCGCGTTTAAGGTAGTCTACGTAGTCTTTAAGCTCGTCGTACGAATAGCCGTCGCCAGTTACTGAATACATTACGCCGTAAACATCGGCAAAGTCATCAATAATTTTACTGGCGTATACACCACTGGGCAAAGATGGATTGAGGTCGTTAATTTTACGCCGCATTTCATCCCAAATTTGTCTTAGCTCTTGTTTTCGGTAGTTACTTTTCATTTCTACGGTAATTTGCGACTTACCATTTGATGAAATAGAGGTAACGTAATCAACGTAGGGTAATTGTTGAATTGCATTTTCAATAGGAAAAGTAACTTCTTCCTCTACTTGCTGTGGCGACGCGCCAGGATACATGGTGATAACCATAGCTTTTTTTAACGTAAATTCAGGGTCTTCTAATTGCCCTAAGTCAAAGTAAGAAACACCACCGCCAATAAGTAGCAATAGGGTAAACATCCAACTAATAACTTTTTTCTCTATAGATAGTTGTGCAAAGCTCATAATTACAGGCCTCGCTCTTTATTCCATGGGCGTACTTTCATACCTTCTTTTAGTGAATGTACACCGGCAGAAACAATTTGCTGTCCTTCTTTAATTCCACTGAGTACTTCAATGCCATCGCGGTGTAATTGCCCCACTTTTACTGCTTGTTTATGTATTTGGCCGGTTTGCTCGTTATATAGCCATACATAAGCGTTATCACTAATAGATTGCTGCGGATCAGAAAACACTGCCTCGTTGGGCAAAATAGTGTACGCGGTTTGTGATTGCGTTACTTTACTTAAATCGATAAGTACGCGGCCAGTCATACCGGCAAGTAAGTTAAAGTCTTCTGGCACAGGCAGCGAAAACACAACTTTATACGTTAATGTGGCAGGATCTGCTTGGGTATCCCACTCTTTAAGTGTGAGTGTGTATTTTTTATCGTGATAGCCGTCAAAAATAACCGTTGGTTGGTATTGAGTTCCTTTAATAAAGCGCGCCACAATTCTTTCAGGTACTTGAATTTCAACATCCATTAAATCGCGGGTTTCTAAGCGCAGTATATTTTGCTTTGCTTGTACGCTTTCAAAGTTTTTTACAAATACTTTAGCAATCGTGCCCGCAAACGGCGCTCTTAGTTGGCTATATTCCACATTTGTTTGTGCAATTTTAAAGGCCGATTCGGCAACTTGCTTGTTAGCAACAGCCTGATCAAGCTCTGATTGGCTGGTAATGCGTTTTTCGAATAGTTGTTCAATGCGCCCTAATTGTGATTTAGCCAGCTCGTAGCGGGCTTTACGCTCATTATATTGCAGCTGAAAATCTTCAGGGTCTAACTTAGCTAATAGTTGTCCTTTTTTTACATGCTCACCCGCTAATACCGGAAACTCAACCAGCTCACCACTTACTCTAAATGCAAGGTAAGAGCCTTGATTTGCAACTACTTCGCCAGGAAAACTGCGAATGTTAATTTGCGAATCGTGACCAATATTAAATAACTTTACCGGGCGTATTGGCTCTTCTTTTACTTGCGGCTCAGGCTCAGAGCAGGCTATTAAACCAAGTAAAGTCGTCGTTACTACACATAGACGTAAGAGGTGCATATTTTCTCCATGAAAATTAAAAGCTAAATAAAGTCAGTGCAGCATACTCCGCAAACATATAAAATAAAATTCATTAAATTTTAGAAACTCAATAAGTTTTACTTATGTTGTTATTAGCAGTGCTATGAAACTCAACCAGCTACAAATATTAGACGCCATTGTACAAAGCGCAAGCTTAAGTGCAGCGGCAATTAAACTACACAAAACGCAGCCAGCGCTTACGTTAGCTATTAAAAGTTTAGAGACAAAAATAGGCTTTGCGCTACTCGACCGTTCGCAATACCGTTTACAATTAACCGAAAAAGGGCGGATTTTTCATCGCCAAGCTAAACAACTACTCAATAACAATGAAGAGCTTGCACAACTTGCAAAGGAGCTGGCACTGGGCAATGAAGCGCAATTTAGAATTTGTTATGAACAAATATGCCATGTGCAAAGCTACAATGAGATCATAAGTAATACTTTTAGAGTATTTAATAGCACTGAGTTTAGTTTAACCAGTGGTAAACGTTTTATTTCGTTGGAGCAGGTTAATAATGGCCAAGCAGAGCTTGGCATAGGCCCTTGGTTTGACTTGTTTCATGCTACCGGCGATTTAGAAAGCTTGCCCATAGGCAAGCTCGACATTGGTATTGTTAGCGCAAAAAATATTATACCCAACACACTTAGTTACAGTGAATTGCAGTCGTACCCGTGTTTAGCCATGTTTGAAAGCGGCCTGAGTATAGACAGTGATAGATTGTCTTATTCTAAAGGCCCAGCAATGATGAAAATTGACGATATATCGAGCTTAAAATCGTTTTTATTATCGGGCGCTGGTTGGGCGATGATCAGCTTAGAGCATTGCGCTGAAGAAATTAAATCGGGGTTATTACAAAAAGTCAGCATAACTGATCGCGAGCATGAATTTAGCACGCAAATTCGCGTTTTTAGGCAGCACTCTAGCCACCATGGGCCAGTAGCACGTACTATTTGGCAGCAGTTTACTCAACTTAGCCAGGCGTATTTGAAAAAACATGGAAATTGATAAAGAAACGCTTATTTATACCGTTATTGGTAGTATTCCTAAAGGGCAAGTTGCAAGTTATGGGCAAGTAGCCGCTATTGCGGGGTATCCGCAAAATGCGCGTTTAGTGGGGCGGTTATTAAAGCTAATGCCCAACGACTCAACAATACCTTGGCATAGAGTAGTAAACAGCCAAGGTAAAATATCGTTTCCAATAGGCAGTAACAAATATAAAGAGCAGCGACAAAAGCTGTTATTAGAAGGTATTGCATTTAAAGATGAGCGAGTGAATATGCGCGTGTATCAATGGCAGTAGTATAATAAGTTTAATTTGCCAGCTGTTTACTTAGCTACTTGCTCAATGAGTGCGGTGTTAAAATAGTGCGAGCGTTAAAGTGTTTATAACTAAGGGCTTAGCGCACTAAAAAGGGCAAGTTAAATACTTGCCCTAGTTACTGTGTAAAGTGCATGCTTTACACTAAGTTTTTGCCTTTTTGTTTCGCATTTTTAAGATCTTTAATAAGTGAGCAAAGTAAAATAACAAATACACCAAAGGCAATCACAGGCCAAATTAATACATAAATAGTAAGTAATGTTGTAGACATAATTTTTCCTTATTTATTGTCACTAAATTCAACAACACGTTGCTTAATTAAAGCAAAATCAAACGCGCTTTTGTTGCTGGTTAAGGTAAGCACTACACAAATAATAGCGCTGGCACCGTAAGCGGTCAGTGAGCTTAGCAATACAATATAGTCGCGTAAAAAACCTAAAGTAAAAAACAGTAATATTACGGCTGTTATTGCGCCCAAAATTAACCCAGCAGTGCGGCCAAAAAAGCCAAAACACATTAAGCCAATAACAACACCGCCGCCTACGCTTGCTATTACTTCAAAAAACAACGCGACAGCGCCAGTTAATTCTAGCCATTCAAAACGTGCGATAATAAAGAGTAAAAACGCACCGGTTACCGCGGCAGTAAACGCAAGATTTGTCACCTTATCCCAATATAAGCTAGAAATAACCGGAAACACAATTGCGCCCCACAGTGCGCCAACAAAAATTAGCATTGAGAGAATATCGAGTTTAAGGCTTGCAAATATAACGCCTAACATGGTGGCAACAACCATAGTAAAGCGGCCAACCCAAAGCATTTTTTTAGGGTTAGGATTGTTTTTACTTAAGTGTTTACCGTATACGTCGGTCATTATAATTGCCGATAAGGCTGACAAGTCAGAATCGGCGGTAGATGAAAGCGAGCCAATAATCATCACAAATAATACCAACACCATAATAGGCGACAGGTAGGTTGCAGCCATTTGCGGAATTAGGTTATTTAAATCACCGTCTATAGGTTGCACGCCAGCTAGTAACGCCAGTAAACCCAGCATACCTAAGCCTATAACAATAGAGCCATAACCTATGGTTGCGGTAATAAAACTTGGTTTTATTAAGTCTTCGCGTACAGCAAATAAGCGTTGGGCAATAGTTTGATTACCAATAGCGTACGCAAGCACCGCAACAAAAAACGGCGCGCCTTGCTCTAAAATGGCAGTAGTTGAGAAAAAGTCAGCTTGTTCTATTGTTAAATTACTCATGCCTTGAGTAAATAGGTCGGGGCCGTCGAGCTCAAAAAATAGCATAGGAATAATAACCACAGCGGCGAGCATCATAGCCATTAGCTGGCCAAAATCGGTAAAAACTGAGGAGCGAAACCCCGACCAAAAAGTGTATATAAGCACGCCAGAGCCTGCAATTAATACCCCTTCGGTAAAGTTCAGTGGTGATAAAATATCTACCAGCGCACCGGCTGCAGTAAAGTTAACCATTAAACTAATTATACTGCCGACTATGTTTGAAGAGGCTAAAATCATTTGGCTAGCACTGCCATGCCGCGCATGCATAATTTCGGCTAAGGTACGCGCATTTGGCGCAAGCTCCCTAAAGCGCTTACCAAAGGGGTAAATAAATAAAATCATCAGTGCGCCCCAAAAACCGTAATGGATTGCCCCCGATAAACCATATTTATACCCCGAACTTGCAGCAGCATAAAACGACGCTGCCCATATCCATGTCGCTGTCATACTCGCTGCAGACATGCTAAATCCAACTGACCCGTTGGAAACCATATAGCCATCGGCATTTTCTTGTTTTTTGCCAATACTTAGCGTGAATAAAAAGGTTAAACCATAAAAAGCAAATAAAACCAGCAGTATAGTGCTGGTACTAAACTGAAACATTTTGACTCCTTCGCTGCGTCACTCGTCATTACAATAGGGGTAATAAGGTGACGGTTATTATTTATTTTACGCAGTTAAAAACGCACGTAAATAATTAGAGGGCTACTAAAAACTTTATAAATTAGCTTAATAAAACTAGTAGCAAAAAATAGCTGATACGATCATCAGTAAGAAGAATGTAAGCAAAAACGCCCACATAAGAAATTAATGTTAACACAAATGGAGGATGTTATGTGATTTAGCTTGGTTTACAGTATTAAATGCTGAAATTGGTGCTGCTTAATATTTAATATAAATCAATTTTCCGCTAACGAATAACAACCAACAGGACGGCTATTGAATGTAATTACACAGCAAGTTTTTCAGTGATTGGTTAATACAGCAATAGCAACTTAGGCCTTATCGTTATCCTAAAAGGAAGTAAAATGTCGCTCTACCCATTTAAAAAATATTCAGCCACAGTGCCCACCCAGTGGGTTGATTTTAACGGCCACATGAATACAAAGTATTATGGTTTAGTTATTTACGATGCGCATATAGATTTTACCGAACATCTGGATTTAGGTGAGCGTTACCGTTATGCAAATAACTGCAGTAAAGCATTAGTAGAGAGCCATTGTATTTTTGAAAGAGAGTTGTGCGAAGGCGATGAAATTGAGGTTGTGTCTTGGCTGTTATACGTTGATGAAAAGCGTATTCATACATTTCATGAAATATACTGCACCAATAAAGGGTATCGCGCCGCTGCGGGCGAGCACTTAGATTTGCATATTGATTTAGCAACCAGGCGAGTGTCGCCATTTCCAAGTGAGGTACTACAGCGTTTAAAGGTAATAGAGCAGCAATTTAGCCAACTACCCAAGCCCGCTAAAGTAGGCAGTAAAATTAAAATACCCGGCATAACTTGAACCCTAAATAACAAATCTATCTCAAGCAGCTATTTTTAGCGCTAACTACGTTGAATTTACTTGCAATAGGCCAGCTATTGACGCGTAAATTCGCATTTTTTTTCACCGAAAACCTCTGGCTAGAAAAAATAAATTTAACTATGACTCAATACGTAAGTAAACCTCTTAACCAGAGTTCATGTTACATAATATTATTAGTTATATTTCATGGTGATTTTATTTTAGCGGCAGGCAGAGTATAAGCTGGCGCTAAAATGAAACACAAACCGGTTAGTTTTTAATGTTATTTATTTTTAACCGTTCTTTTTCTAAATATGTTTGGCTGCCAACCCCAATGCAGTGCGCCCAAACGTAAAAACACGGTAATAAACAAGGAGCCTAAAATACACCATATATAAGACACTTCGAGTAAAAACAACGCTGCATACGTTAAGCCGCCCGACAGACATGCAGTAGAGTAGAGCTCTTCGCGCATCACTAGTGGAATTTCTCTGCAAATTACATCGCGCATTAACCCGCCAAATATACCGGTAGTCATACCCATGGTAATGGCAACTATCATGGTAGTGCCTTCAATTAACGACTTTTCAATGCCAACAATATTAAATATAGCCATGCCTAATACATCAACTAGCAGCATGTAATAATTAGATACGTGCGGTAAATGGCGTATAAACACCACGGCAATAAATATTGCGCCATAGGTGGCGTATAAATAATCGGGCTCTGCAATCCAAAACACCGGCTGATTTAATAATATATCGCGCAGTGTTCCGCCGCCAAGCGCAGTAACTGAGCCTACAACTACAACACCAAACCCCCCAATGTTTTTTTCATGGCCTAATAAGGTGCCCGATATAGCAAAAAAGGCCACGCCAATTAAACTCATAAAATGAAAGTATTCAAACGCCATGGTGTGGTTTCCTTACCATAATTAAGGGAAGTAGAATTAGTAAACAGTGTAGTGTATTTAAAATTTATTTTTGCTGAACACTCCCCCACAACAATAGCTTTAATATGAAATTAAGTAGCTTGGTTTGAGCGCAGCGAAACCCAACGAAAAAAGGCAGCATCAATTAACCTAGGCGTTTTGCATTATCGATTGGTTGCTAAGTGCCAATTATTATCAGCATTTTATGTTGCCGATTGATTGCTTCTTATATGCCCTTTACAATGCGTATTAGAGTGCGCATACTTAATGCAATTATTATTTGGAGACTTGTTATGAAAGTATTATACGATTCTAATGCCCCCAAAAAAGCAACAAACCTTAGTTTAAATAGTGATTTACTAAAAAAAACAAGAGCACTTAACATCAATTTATCTGCGACTTTAGAGCAATCATTAAAAGATAAATTGAAAAGTATTGAAGCTAAAAAGTGGGTGAAAGAAAATAAAAATGCCATACAAGCCTACAATGACTTTGTCGAGGAGAAAGGATGTTTTGGTGATGAGTTTAGAGAGTTTTAATGTCGCAATTTGACGTATATATAAATCCAAGTAAAAAAAGTCGTGAAGCATACCCGTTTATTATTGATATTCAAAATGCATTAATTAGCGACATTACAACAAGAATTGTGATTCCATTAGGAAAATTCAATCATTTTAGAAGTGAGCAAATGGATGGCTTAACTCCATTGATTAAGTATGAAGATGAACAATATGTTTTACTCACTCCTCAGATTGCTTCGATGCCATCTAAATTACTCAAAGACCCTGTTGGATCAGTTGTGTCATTAAGAGATGAGATTATTGCAGCGATCGACTTTGCTATTACGGGCATATAACATCTAACTGAACACGATTTTAGTGGTTTATAACACACCAAAAGAGGGCTAAGTTTAACTTTAACCAGCATGCGCTTATCACTCTTAACTACCATATATCAATTTACCCTGATCCCTTCAATACACATAACGACTAACCCCCACATAGTGACAAACGCAGCCTGCAATAACAAATAAGTGCCAAATGGCGTGGCTAAATTGGGTGTTTTTGGCGCTGTAAAATACTGTGCCTAGGCTGTAAAAAATGCCGCCGGCGAGTAGCCAATATAATGCGTTTACATTAATAACTAAGTAAAGCGGATAAATAATGGCGAGTGCAAACCAGCCCATCAGTAAGTAGGTGGCAAGGGAGACTTTTTTATTACCATTGTGAACTAAAGTTTTATACGCTACGCCAGCAAGTGCCACAGACCAAATAAAGGCGAGGGTTGCCCAAGACCAAACACCCGTTAGCGACAGGTATAAAAAGGGGGTGTAAGTACCGGCAATAAGAATATAAATAGCACAGTGATCGCACTTTTTATAAAATGCCCTGAGCCTAGGTTGTACACTGGCGTGATATAAAGTAGATGATAAAAACAAAATAAAGATGCTGGTGCTATAAATCGTTGCACTTATATAGGCTTTAGTGCTACTTGATTGATTAAACAGATCCCACATTACCCAAATAGCAAATAACACACCTATTGCATGGCTAATTACATTGAGCTGCTCTTCTTTACGCGAATAGGGCGCATTCGATGACATAACTGATCCTACCACTTTTAATTGTTTTCAGTGTACGTGTGTACGCTGAATCTTTCAATTATTATAAGCAAACATAAGGGCAAACTTTCGCTTGCTTTAAAGGCTCATTAATTCAATATGTTTTACTACAAAATAGGCTACACACTCAACTGTTACTTAAAGGAAAATTATGCAAAAAAGCTTTAAAGCAGCATTACTTAGCGCTTTAATTTACCCAGGTGCTGGGCACTTTGCGTTACAAAAGCGTTTAATAGGCGCTATTTTTGCGGGAGTATTTTCGGTTTTACTACTGTTAACTTTACAAGATGCGTATGCAATGGCGCAATGCATAGCTAATGACATAGTAAACACAAGGGGCGGTGCTAGCTTTGATGATATTTTGGCAGCAGTAAAGCACCCATCAGCGCACTGTGCAGTATTAGGGCAATACCAGTATATTTACTTAATGTTGGTTATTTGGTTTTTGAGCATAGTAGATGCTTACAGGTTAGGTAAAAAGGCGGTTAAATAAACTGCGGTATTAGCGCATAAATACAGCGTGTTATATTAACTAAAATTTAGCTGAAAAGTTAAATTAATTAGTTATATTAACCAACGCTGAATTTTATGTGCGGCTGCTACTTTGTAAATGTATTGTATAAACAATCGGTTATGATTTTAATTTAGTGTGGCACATCCCTTGAATATGTAATTGAGTCGAAACAATACACAAACAAGGAAATCCATTATGAAACATTCAATTAAAATCGCTATGGCAAGTTTATTAGTATTAGGTTCGTTGCAAGCAAAAGCAACCGAAGTTGACCTTGATGTAACTGATATGCTCACACAAACAATTACCAGCTATATATCGCAAACCACCATAGAGCTTGAAAAATCAATAAAAGACACGCTTACTTTTAATACTGAAACTATGCTAGGTAGCTGGTTAAGTGAGCCATTAATTGCCGATCTTCAAGCTGAAATTAAAACCGAAGATACCGTTAAACCAGCGCAATAATATACGCCAATTATAAGGAATAACCCTATGAGCAGTGAATTTGGATTATTTGCTTTAATGCTTGCGCCGGTTATAAGTATGATCAGTGCTTATTATTCGGTGCAATTACTTAAAAGTATGGGAGCGTGGTTTAATATTTAACGTTGGTTTAATAAAAGCTGATCGACTTAGTTAAAGCGCACGTAAATGAAGGCAGAATGTTTTAAACAAGTAGACTTTATGAAACGTGCGATTTTTCCATTACCCTTATTTATCCTTCCTGACGGTTATACGCGTTTGCGCATATTTGAACCTCGCTATTTAAATATGGTTAAAAGCGCTTTAAAAGAAAACATTGGCTTTGTGCTTTGTAGTTTTGAGCACGACACGCCATTTAATATAAGCGCCCAAGGTTGCCTAATGAACATTATTGACTTTGATCAAGATGATAATGGCATGCTGCTTATAGATGTGTGTGCTACTCAAAGTGTGCAAATAAACGATGTGTTTCAAGACGAGCAAGAACTGCGCTACGGTTTAATGTCGAACTGTAATACGCCTTATTGGTACACAGAGGCAAACAATAATATTGGCGAGCATAAACGCCTACAAGACACGCTACGCGAAGTGTTTATTAATAACCCAGAGCTTAGTTCATTATATAAACAAACCTATTTTGATGAGCTTACTTGGGTTGCTGCTCGCTGGCTTGAGCTGTTACCTATATCTATTGAGAAAAAACAGCAACTTGCGTTTGAAACTAACTTTGATAACTTACTAAGTTTCCTCCATACTGTGATTAATAACGAATTTGCCTAATTTAATTTGATCCTTATTTAATTATTGCCCGTATTTACAAGTACTAAAGCAATAACGGGATAAATTACTATGGTAAGTCAACAACAATCACTACGTTGTGAACCTAATACAGGTAAGTATACTGCCATGCCAGAAACGCCAAGTAAGGAATTGATGCAAGCATTAATTGATGTTGCACAAAGCCGCGATAAAAAAGCATTTGCTTATTTATTTGAATATTTTTCGCCAAAAATTAAACGTTTTGGTATCAAGCAATTTGGTATTGAAGCTCAAGCAATGGAGTTAGTGCAAGAAACACTAACATCGGTTTGGCGTAAAGCACATTTGTACAATAGTGACAAAGGGGCTGCGACTACTTGGGTTTATACGGTAATGCGAAACGCTTCGTTTGATATGCTGCGCAAAATGAAAAGCAATAAAGAAGAAAATATCAGCGAAGATATTTGGCCGTTATTGAACGAATCGCAAAATTCACATCACGAATACACAGATCATTTAGAAGATAAGCAAATTAAACGCTACCTTGAAAAGCTACCAGTAGCTCAGCGAGAAGTAGTACGAGGTGTTTATTTTCAAGATATGTCGCAAGAACAACTTGCGCAACAACTTAATATTCCAGTAGGCACGGTAAAATCACGGTTACGTTTAGCCTTGCAAAAATTACGTAATGAAATGGGAGATCAGCATGATTAAACATCACCCGAGTGATACCTTACTTACACAATATTGCAGTGCATCACTTAGCGCCTCGTTAAGTTTAGCAGTGTCTATACACGTAGATATGTGCCCGGTATGCCAAGCAAAAGTGACAAAGCTTGAAGCTAAGAATGCAGCCGAAGTGTTTAATGATGCATTACCAATAGAAGCAGATGCTGATACTAATGGTTATTTTGAGCAAGAAAGCTCAAGCTTATTTGATTTAATAACCAGCGATACCAGTATTGATGAAGTATACGAAGTTGAACCAATTGCTGTTGAAATAAACCAGCAAAATTATCAACTGCCGCGTGCTTTAACACGTATATCGCACAGCAAATTTACGCAAGTTGGCAAATTAGCACGCTCGCGCGTTGCCCTAGATGATGGCCCATTACGTACCAGTTTATTGCACATTGCTGCTGGTGGCGAAATACCAGAGCATACTCATACCGGATTTGAGATTACTTTGTTACTAAACGGCGAGTTTAGCGACGAAGAGGGTAGCTACGTACCGGGCGACTTTATTTGGCAAGATGGTAGCCATCAGCACACACCGGTAACAAAAGAAGGCTGTTTATGCTTTACAGTAGTCAGTAGTGCGCTACATTTTAATAAAGGGCTGAGTAAGTTACTTAACCCAATTGGTAATTTAATTTACTAATATAAACAGTTTATTAGGGATATTATGCAAGCTGATACAATTAAAATAGGCATTAGTGCCTGTTTAGCAGGCGAAAAAGTGCGTTTTGACACAGGCCATAAACGCTCAAACTTTTGTATGGATGAGTTTGCAAAGCATGTTGAATATACGCGCTTTTGCCCAGAGGTTGCGGTGGGTTTACCTATTCCAAGGCCAACTATTCGTCAAGTACGAGTAGGCGATACAATAAAAGTGTGTCGCCCTGATGGTTCTGGCGATGTTGGGCCACAACTTACTGCCTATGGTATTAAAGTAGCTACCGAACAAGCTAAAGAGTTAAGCGGCTTTGTATTTTGTGCTAAAAGCCCAAGCTGTGGTATGGAACGTATTAAAATATACAACGAAGCGGGCACTGGTAACACATCAGAAGGTGTTGGTTTTTTTGCAGAGCAAATAATGAAACACAATCCATTATTACCGTGCGAAGAAAATGGTCGCCTGAACGACATGCACTTGCGTGAAAACTTTGTAATGCGAGTGTATACATTTAAAAATTGGCAAAAATTAATACAACAACCGCTGAACGTTCATCGCTTAACCCAGTTTCATTCGCAATATAAATACTTGTTAATGGCTCATAATTATCAAGCTTACCGCGACCTAGGTCATCTGTTGGGCACGTTTTTAGGTGATGACGTAACTGAGCTTGCTGATAAGTACATTTTAGGTTTGATGAATGGCCTTAAAAAACCGGCTTCACGCAAAAATAATTGTAATACCTTAATGCACTTACAGGGCTACTTTAAAAAAGATTTATCGTCAGTCGAAAAGCAAGAGATGCGAGAAGCAATTGATGAATACAGCGAGGGTTTAGTGCCTCTTTACGTGCCACTTACTTTGTTAAAGCATCATTTAAAAGTTCACCCTAATGAGTATCTTGAAAAACAAGTGTTTTTTAATCCTTATCCTCATGAGCTAAAACTACGCTACGGTATTTAATGAACACACTATTTTGGTTTAGGCGCGATTTGCGCCTTTTTTCTAATGAGGCGCTAATTCAAGCGCTTAATAATGGCGCTAAACACGCTGTTTTTTTTATCTGCGAAAAACAATGGCAGCTGCATCAAGCCGCGCCAATACAAATTGACTTACTTAAACGTCGTATTACTTATCTGCACCAGCAACTTGCTGATCACGGTATTACCTTACACATTATTGACGCACCATACTTTACTGATTGCGAAACTCAACTCATTGATTTTTGTAAGGCTAATAATGTTCAGCAGGTAATTGCTAATACCGAGTATGAGCTAAACGAAGTAAACCGCGACAAAGCTATTTTAGCAAAGTGCGATGAGCTTTCTATTACGTTTACTTTGTACGAAGGCGATTTAATTGCCCCGGTAGGTAGCGTTAAAAACCAAAGCAATGAAATGTACAAAGTATTTACGCCATTTAAACGCGCTTGGTTAAAGCAGTACATTGAGGTGCATTTTTCTTTGCCGCAGTGGCCTGTAGAGCACGTTAGCGGCGCTGAGCAGTTAAGCACAAATGAAGCTAATTTACTCAAAGGCGATAGCAGCTCTGAAAAATGGCCTGTTGATGATAAAACATTGGCCACTGTAGTTGATAACTTTATTTGCGATAAACTAACAAGTTACGACGATCACCGTGATATTCCCAGTATTAAAGGCACCTCAGGCCTCAGCCCTTATTTAGCGTTAGGTATTATTAGTACTAAGCAATTATTAATAAATATACAGCAGCGCTACCCCGATATTTTAAGCACTTCGAAAAGCAAAACCTTTACTTGGGTTAATGAGCTTATTTGGCGTGAATTTTATAGGCATTTAATTGCGCAATTTCCAAAGCTTTCGCGTGGCGATAACTTTAACGAAAAGTATAACGCGGTAGTTTGGCGCAGTAGCGATGACGACTTTAAAGCATGGTGCGAAGGCCGCACAGGTTACCCGCTTGTTGACGCTGCCATGAGGCAATTGTTGCAAACCGGGTGGATGCATAACCGTTTACGCATGGTGGTTGCTAGCTTTTTAACTAAACACCTACTTATAGATTGGCGCAAAGGCGAGCGCTTTTTTATGCAACACCTAATAGATGGCGATTTGGCCTCTAATAATGGTGGCTGGCAGTGGGCGGCAAGTACGGGGTGCGATGCACAGCCTTACTTTAGAGTTTTTAATCCTATAAGACAAAGTGAACGCTTTGATCCAAACGGCGAATTTATTCGTAAATACATACCAGAGCTTGAAAACGTGCCAGATAAACACATTCACTTTCCACATAGTTATTTAGCCTCATTGGGGCAAAGTGGTTCGTGTTACTGGCCAGCAATTGTTGATCATAAAGCGGCGCGAGAGCGTGCCCTAGCAGCATTTAAGGTATGATATGGATAACCAGTTACCAGTAGATAAGTTTGTAGATATATATCAAAAACTTAATAATAGTAACCTTGATTTACTAAGTGAAATTTACTGCGACGATATACAATTTACCGACCCAATGCACAACATTAATGGCATTGTTGATCTGCGTAAATACTTTGCTAATTTGTATAGCAATGTTACGCATTGCCAGTTTGATATAACCGACTCGTTTAGTGTTGCCAATAGCGCCTTTGTGTATTGGAGTATGTATTATGTGCATCCTAAATTAGCCTCAGGAAACACCATTACTGTGCAGGGGCACAGTAAGCTTACATTTAACGGTGACAAAATAATTGAGCACCGCGACTATTTTAACGTAGGCGAGCTGCTGTATAAGCATATTCCTTTATTAGGCAGTGTTATTAGGCTTATAGATAAAAGGGCGGGCTAATTATGATCACACTTATTACCGGTGCTACCTCAGGTATTGGCGAGCAACTAGCAATAAAATATGCTGAGCAGGGCGATACTGTTATTGCTTGCGGTCGAAACAGTGAAAAGTTAGCTGAGCTTGCTAAGCATAACAATATTCAAACCTGCCAATTTGATGCCACAAACTTACAACAAATAAAATCGGCTACCATTGGCTTTGCTCATTTTGATCGGGTCATACTCAATGCTGGTAACTGCGAATACGTTGACGATGCACGAAATTTTGACAGCGCCTTATTTGAGCGGGTCATTAGCGTTAATTTACTGGCTATGGGGTATTGCTTAGAAGCTTTATTACCTAAAATAAATAGCGGTGGCCAGCTGGTGCTAGTCAGCTCAAGCGTAACCTACTTAGCACTACCGCGCTCAGAGGCGTATGGCGCATCTAAAGCAGGTGTAAGCTACTTGGCTAAAAGTTTAGCAATTGATTTAAATGACGTTGATGTAACCTTAGTGCATCCTGGTTTTGTTAAAACGCCTCTAACGAATAAAAATGACTTTCCTATGCCTATGGCCGTTACGGCGAAAAAAGCGGCAGACTACATGATAAAAGGCATACACAAGCGCCGTAAAGAAGTGCATTTTCCGTATCGTTTTACACTTATATTAAAAGCACTACGCATATTACCATTGCCATTGTGGCTCAAAATTGCAAAAGGACTAGCGCGTTGAAAAAAATAGCTATAATTGGCACCGGCATTTCAGGTTTAACCTGTGGGCATTTATTGCATAAGCATTACGATGTAACCCTATTTGAAAAAAACAATTATATTGGTGGCCACACGGCAACGGTTGATGTGCAAGTTAATGGCATTGAACACGCTATTGATACCGGCTTTATTGTTTTTAATAACAGAACCTACCCTTATTTTGAAAAGCTACTAGCGCGTATTGGCGTTGATAAGCAAGAAACAGAAATGAGTTTTAGTGTGCATAACGATGCCACAGGTTTTGAATACAACGGCCATACCTTTACGAGTTTATTTGCACAGCGTCGTAATATTTTTAGACCTAAATTTTGGCGTTTACTGTACGACATAGTTAGGTTTAATAAATTATGTAAAACAATACACGAGCAAGGCACCTATAAAGCAGATCATTCTTTAGGTAAGCTACTAAGTGAACATAATTTTAACGACTTTTTTAAATATCATTATATTTTACCTATGGGCGCTGCTATTTGGTCTACCAGCATTAAAGAAATGCAAAATGTGGGCGTTGAATTTTTTGTTAAGTTCTTTTTTAATCATGGCTTATTAGATGTAGTAAACAGGCCACAATGGTATGTAATACCTGGTGGTTCTCGTCAATATATTAACCCGCTAATTAGAGGCTTTGCCGACAAAATCAAGCTCAATACTGATATTAAATCAGTAACTAGAGCTGCCGATAAAGTAACCATTGTGTTTGCTAATGGTGAGCAAAGCGAGTTTGATAAAGTGATATTTGCTTGTCATTCAGATCAGGCGTTAGCGTTATTGAGCGATGCCAGCGAGCAAGAAAAGTCAGTGTTGGGCGCTATTCCTTATACCGAAAATTCAGTGGTGCTTCATACCGATACTAATTTATTACCCGACAGAAAAGCAGCCTGGGCTAGTTGGAATTATTTACTCAATAATAATACCGATAAAGCGGCTGTTGTTACGTATCAAATGAATATACTTCAAGGGTTACAGTCAGATACGCAGTTTTGTGTAACATTGAACCATCTACAAGGGATAGAAAAGAGTAAAATATTACGTGAATTTACTTACCATCACCCAGTATTTAACCAAGAGTCGATAGCCGCACAACAGCAAAAACACAGCATTGACGGGCAACACAATAGCTATTTTTGTGGTGCGTATTGGTATAACGGTTTTCACGAAGATGGTGTGCATAGTGGTGTAGATGTTGCAAAACAGCTAGGGGTTGAATTTGACTAGCGCTGTATATTTAGGCGATGTAAAACATCGCCGTTTTGCGGTTAAAAGCCATAGCTTTAGTTACCCTTTGTACATGATGTGGGTTGATTTAAATAACCCACAGCAATTAAACGATGTGCACAGCCAATTGGGCAGTTCAGGTTTTAAAGCTCTTAAATTTAACCAAGCAGACTACCTAAATAAAGACCCTCAATTAAATACCCTTTCGTTAGTAGCGCGCGCGCACAAACACCTTGCAAAGCTAGGTGTTAAACAAACCTTTAGCCATGTTTATATGCTGGGGCAATTACGCTGTTTAGGTATTTACTTTAGCCCAGTAAATTTTTATTTTTTTGGCGATAACGAAACAAAATTTAGCTACATGATTGCAGAGGTTAGCAACACACCTTGGAATGAACGCCACTATTATTTAGTTCCGTTAGAAAAAAAAGTGAACTTTAAGAAAACTTTTTCCGTATCACCTTTTATGGACTTGGACATGAACTACCACTGGCATATTCGACAAACGCAGGATAAAGCATTCATACAAATTAAAAATATACGCGACGAGCAGGTATTATTCGACGCTACACTAAGGTTAAAACGCTATGAGCTAACTGAGCAACAAGTAAGTAGGTTGCTTAAACGCTTTCCGGCAATGACCTGGTCAATTTTTAAGGGTATTTATTATCAAGCATTAAAGTTGTTTATTAAAAGAGTGCCTTTTTTAGGCCACTCAGGTAAGCCATAAAGCAAGTTGTTATGTTGTTTAGGTAGTAGAGTAATAATATAGGTGATTTTATGGAAAAAGCGACGCATTTACGTTGTCAAAATAATCGAAGCTGGCTTACTAATTTATATAAAAAAATAGTATTTAAAGCCTTTTCATCGATTGAAACAGGGAAAATAACGTTAGTTGATAATAACGAGCGTAGCACTTTTGGCGATTTATCGTCAGCTACAAAAGTAACGATTACCGTTAATAATAAAGCAATGTACAAAGCATTTTGTTTGTCGGGCAGTGTGGGCGCAGGCGAGTCTTATATTTTAGGGCAATGGTCTTGCGATAACCTAACTCAGCTGATCGAAATATTTGCAATTAATCAAAATCAATTAGATGCTTTTGAAAAAAAGTTTTCTTTTTTTAGCAATATAGCCAACCGTTTAAATCACTTAAAAAACAAAAATTCAGAATCGGGTTCGAAAAAAAATATTATTGCTCATTATGATTTGGGAAATGATTTATACGAATCGTTTTTAAGCAAAGAAATGCTGTATTCGTGTGCAGTGTATCCCGAAAAAGAAGCAACTTTAGAGCAAGCTCAACAATATAAGTTACAACGAATTTGTGAACAAGTTGAACTACAAAAAGGCGACTCGGTAATAGAAATAGGCACCGGATGGGGGGCATTTGCAATTTATGCAGCTACTCATTACGACTGCTATGTTACTACCACCACTATATCTGATGAGCAGCACGACTATGTTGCACAAAAAGTGAAGCAACTTGGGCTTGAGCATAAAATAACTTTGCTTAAATTAGACTACCGCTCACTTAAAGGGCAATACGATAAACTGGTTTCAATTGAGATGATTGAAGCGGTAGGGCACGATTACCTACCAAGCTTTTTTACTCAATGTAGTGCGTTATTAAAAGATGATGGCGCTATGCTTATTCAGGCGATTACTATTGGCGATCAGCGTTATAAACATTATTTGAAAAACTCAGATTTTATTCAGCAATATATTTTTCCTGGTGGCTGTTTGCCATCGTTAAATGAAATGAGTGAACAAATTAAAAACAATACCGATATGGTTATTCACACCGTAAACGATATTGGTGCCCATTATGCACGTACACTTGCCGATTGGCGTACGCGCTTTATACAAAGCTGGCCAGACTTAGATAGCTCTAAATTTGACGAACGTTTTTATCGCTTGTGGTTATTTTACTTTGCTTACTGCGAAGGTGCATTTAGAGCGCGTGCAACTAGTACCGTGCATTTAATGGCGCGTAAACCGCGTTTTACCAGTGTTGATGATGAAATTGCACTCGGTTATTAATTTTGTGTTGTTTCAAGCAGTGTGGTTTTTATCCTTACTGCTTGAATCAAGCTCTGTTGTGTTTAGTAGCGCTATTATTGTGTTGATGTTTTATTTATCAAAACAAAAAAAGCACGACGCATTGCTGGTTTTAGTGACTTTACCCTTGGCTTTGTTGAGCGAGTTTATTGCCGTTAAAAGTGGTTTATTAGAGTTTAAAGTATTCCCATTTCCTGCTTGGCTTGCTTTGTTGTGGCTCGCATTACTGCTTAGTATAAATACCTCAATGCGTTTTTTAACCTCACTAAAACTTTGGCAGGTATTTATTGTTTGCCTTGTGTTTGCGCCTGCAAGTTACTGGGCCGGCGCACGCTTTGAAGTGCTAAATTTAGGCCTGCCGCTATTGGCTTTTTGGTTGGTATATGGCGCTCTTTGGGCTGCTGTATTTACTTTAATTATTTTAGCTAATTTAAAACTTAAATTATTAGTTACTCGCTGATCCTCGCCTTTGCTACTCCCGTATGTTTAATTACTTATCTTAAGGGATTTACCATGAACGCTATATTTAAAATACTGTGCATTTGTTTACTCACAACGAGTTGTATTGCTGCGGCAAACATTAGCTTAACGAAAGTAGGGGATGCGCGGATGGAGTATTTATTTTGGGACGTATACGACGCCACATTATTTACTACAACGGGGGAGTATAAGTTAGGCGATAACCCGATTAAATTTAAGCTGACTTATTTGCGTGATTTTGCAGCTAAAGACATAGTAAAAGCGACCAACGAGCAATGGCAACACTTAGGTAAAAAACAGCTAACGACGCAATATAGCGATAAATTATTAGCGATGTGGCCAGATATAAAAAAAGGCGAATCGTTAACACTCGTAACAGATAAGCAAGGGCTAAGTGTTTTTTATCATAATGATAAAAAAATTGGTGAAATTAATGAGCCTGGCTTTGCCGCTGACTTTTTAGCGATTTGGCTAAGCGAAAATACCTCTGAGCCCGCACTTAGAAAACAATTATTAGGGAATTAACATGATGATTTTAAATTATGCAAAAGTGACTGTTGCTGCTCTATGCGCGCTGTTGTTGGTAAGTTGTTCTGCCCCCAATGTCGAGCATTACAATAACACCTCTCCAGAATTTGACTTTAAAACGTTTTTTAGCGGAAATTTAAAAGCCTATGGCGTTGTGCAAGATTATAAAGGTGAATTAACCCGAAAGCTCGTGGTTGACATGCACGCAAGCTGGGAGGGCAACCAGGGCGTTATAGAAGAAGATTTTATTTATGATGATGGTGAAACTCAAAAACGTATTTGGAAAGTAACACTCAATAATGACAAGAGTTTAACCGGCACTGCAGATGATGTTTTAGGCACAGCAAATGGGAAAAGTGAAGGCAGTGTATTTCATTGGAATTACGATGTTGAACTACCTTACGACGGCAGCACTTTAACGGTAAACTTTGATGATTGGATGTACTTGGTAACACAAACGCGCTTGATAAACCGTACGTCTATTGTT
The DNA here is from genome assembly GCF_001465295.1 of Pseudoalteromonas translucida KMM 520. Classification (NCBI taxonomy): domain Bacteria; kingdom Pseudomonadati; phylum Pseudomonadota; class Gammaproteobacteria; order Alteromonadales; family Pseudoalteromonadaceae; genus Pseudoalteromonas; species Pseudoalteromonas translucida. The sequence goes on from NZ_CP011035.1 coordinate 630,096, forward strand.
AAGTTTGGTATCGAAGTTGGGGAAGTTACTTTGGTTATCGAAAAAATATAGCTTATGACTCTGTGGCTTAAATTGCGTTAAAATTGCACTTAAATTAAGTCTTTGTTAACTCAACACGCTGTATTTTACCGATAATTATTTTAATTTTACGCATTTTATAAGATTTTAAGCAAAAAATGCAATTTGCTGTTGCTAACTCTTCAAAAATGCATAAAGATAGGTTTTGCGAAGGCAAAATAATAACGAATAGGAATCAAATAATGAATAAAGCTCAATTAGTTGAAAAAATTGCTACTGATGCAGAAATCTCTAAAGCCGCTGCTACACGCGCTCTTGACGCGTTTACTGGCGCTGTAACTTCTTCTTTAAAAGAAGGTGATTCAGTAGCGTTAGTTGGTTTTGGTACTTTTTCAGTTAAAGAACGTGCAGCACGTACTGGCCGTAACCCACAAACGGGTGCTGAGATCCAAATCGCAGCGGCAACTATCCCAAGCTTTAAAGCAGGTAAAGGTCTTAAAGACCAAGTAAACCTTTAATTGTAGGTTTATCTAATTAAATGAAAAGAGGGCCTTTTAGCCCTTTTTTTTATGCCTAAAATATTTGTCAGCCTTGTTAATATTACAATCACATTTAATAATTGTAATAAAGTTAATCCACCTTAATAAAGTGGATTAACTTTTAGTTATTTATTTGGCTTTTAGGGCTTTATCGCCACGGCCAATGCCAACTGCACCAGAACGTACTACTTCAATAATGTCGGTTTCGTGGCGTAGCGTATCTAAAAATGATTCAATTTTATCTGTGCTACTCACTAACTGTAGGCTATAGCTTAATCGGCCCATATCTAAAATAGTCCCTTGAAATACATCTGCTACGCGGGTAACTGCTGCGCGTGTTGTTTCGTCTTGGGCAAATACTTTAACCAATAATAGTTCACGCTCAATGTGGCTCATTTCGGTTAAATCAATAATTTTTAGTACATCAACAAGCTTGTTTACCTGTTTGGTTATTTGCTCTACTACGCGGTCATCACCCATAGTGGTAATAGTAATGCGCGATAAAGACTGATCATCCGTTGTGCCAACTGTTAGGCTGTCGATGTTATAAGCACGCTGCGAAAATAACCCTACAATACGCGACAGTGCTCCTGGTTCGTTTTCTAATAATATAGATAAAATACGACGCATTATGCTTTTACTCCTTTACGTAGCCACATCTCATCAATGCCACCAAACTTAATTTGCATTGGGTATACATGTTCTTTTTCGTCTACAAGAATGTCTAAAAACACTAAACGATCGTTAATCGACATGGCTTTATCGATAGCTGGTTGTAACTCGTCTAGGGTGTTTACTTTGATACCTACATGACCGTAGCTTTCTACTAATTTAACAAAATCAGGCAGCGACTCCATGTAAGATGATGAATGACGCCCGCCATATACCATGTCTTGCCATTGGCGCACCATGCCTAAAGAGCGATTATTTAACGACACGACTTTTACCGCTAAGTTATATTGCAAACACGTAGCTAGCTCTTGAATATTCATTTGAATAGAACCGTCGCCAGTAATACATACCGATTCTTTATCCGGAAAAGCAAGTTTTACACCCATGGCTGCAGGTAGGCCAAAGCCCATAGTGCCAAGGCCGCCTGAGTTGATCCACTGACGCGGATGTTTAAACGGGTAATACTGGGCTGCAAACATTTGATGTTGGCCAACATCAGAGCTTACATAAGCGTCGCCATTGGTTGCTTTATAAACTGCTTCAATAACGGCTTGCGGTTTAATTGCATCACCATCGGTGTTATAGCTTAAGCACTTTTGTTCGCGCCAGCTGATAATTTGACGCCACCAGTCTTCTTGGGCGCTGCGATCAATTTGAATAGGGCTTTTATCAATACCAGCTTGTAGTTGCTCTAGTACGGTTGCAAGGCAGCCAACCACTGGAATATGGGCTTTAATTGTTTTAGAAATAGACGTAGGATCAACATCTACATGCACTATGGTGGCGTTGGGGCAAAATTTTTGTACGTTATTGGTAACCCGATCATCAAAACGTGCTCCTAATGCTAAAATTACATCGGCATTAGCCATGGCTTTGTTGGCTTCAAGGGTGCCGTGCATACCTAACATGCCGACAAAGTTTGGATGCACACCTGAAATGCCACCTAGCCCCATAAGGGTATTGGTAATTGGTGCATTTAGTGACTCTACCAAGTGAGTTAATTGCTCAGAAGTGTTTGAAATTACAATTCCGCCGCCAGAGTACACTACCAGTTTTTTTGCTTCTAGGATGGCGGTAACGGCTTTGCGTATTTGTTTTGAGTGGCCTTTAGTGTTTGGGTTATAAGTTCTTAAATCGGTAGATTTAGGAAATTCATAATCAAACTTTATCTCAGGGTTTAGCATGTCTTTTGGCAGCTCTACTACCACGGGGCCTGGGCGGCCTGTGCTGGCAATATAAAAAGCTTTAGCTAAAATAGTTGGGATATCTTTTGCGCTTCTGCAGTTAAAGCTGTGCTTTACTATAGGGCGCGAACAGCCAACGATATCGGTTTCTTGAAAAGCATCATCGCCAATTAAATTGGTAGGTACTTGCCCCGATAGCACGACCATAGGAATGGAGTCCATATAGGCAGTAGCAATGCCGGTGATACAGTTTGTAGCACCTGGACCTGATGTTGCCAGTACCACGCCTACGTCGCCAGTAGCACGCGCATAGCCATCGGCCATATGTGTCGCGGCTTGCTCATGACGAACTAAAATATGCTCAATGTCGTCTTGCTGAAAAAGCGCATCGTATAAATCTAATACTGAGCCCCCGGGGTAGCCAAATATGTATTTAACCTTTAATTCTTTTAATGCCTGAACAACTAGTTCAGAACCATTATATTGTTGTTTGCTCATCCTCATTCCTCTGCCGTTATTTTTATGCATAAAAAAACCCCCGCATGGGGCGGGGGTTTTTAAAAAGCAGTATCACCTTTCAATACATCCCCGCTGGGCTTATAACTAAGACCAGTACGAGTACGACTAATAGGCGAATTGTAGTATTCATAATTAATTACTCTATTACAAAGCGTTAATACTGCTTTAAACTAAAATTGTGTATGTGGTTATTTTTAAGGGTTTTGAGAGAGTATGTCAACCGTGAAATGGCTTTTTTGCATTGTTTTTTCTCACTATGCTGTTTTTGTGCTGGGATTAGTTGTTTTTTGAAGTTTGCAAGTGGGTATAAGGAGGTTTTATGCAGTTTTATAAGTTGGTGTATTAAAAAGCCAGCAATTGCTGGCTTTTTATATCAGTACGCTTACAAGTACTTATGTATGTACTTTATACTTTATATTACAAACGGTCGATAACAGCTTGAGTAAAGTCTGTTGTACCGTGGCTGCCGCCTAAATCGCGAGTAGTACGATCGCCTGACTTAATCACATCAGCAACTGCACTTCTAATGCGCTCTGCGGTGTCGCCCATATTTAAATGCTCAAGCATTTGAATAGACGCTAAAATTACTGAAGTAGGGTTAGCTAGGTTTTTACCTGCAATATCAGGCGCACTGCCGTGTACTGCTTCGAAAATTGCAGTATCTTCGCCAATGTTAGCACCTGGTGCCATGCCTAAGCCGCCAACTAAACCAGCACATAGGTCTGATAAAATATCACCAAATAAGTTTGTGGTTACTATTACGTCAAACTCTTCTGGCGTCATTACTAGTTTCATACAGGTTGCATCAACAATCATTTCGGTTGATTCAATTTCTGGGAAACGTTCTGCAACTTCACGCGCTACTTTTAAAAATAGGCCTGATGTAGATTTTAAAATATTTGCTTTATGTACCGCTGTTACTTTTTTACGGCCTTCACGTACTGCTAGCTCGTAAGCAAACGTTACGATTTTTTCTGCGCCTTCGCGAGTAATAACAGATTTTGCTTCTGCTTCGTTACCATCTTCACTTACAATTTGACCAGCGCCAGAGTACATACCTTGGGTGTTTTCACGAATAGTAATGATATCAATATCATCATAACGCGCTTTTGTGCCTACAAACGATTTAACAGGACGTACGTTTGCGTACAAACCAAATTGCTTACGTAGTGTTACGTTTATAGAGGTAAAGCCTTCACCAACTGGCGTTGTTAAAGGACCTTTTAAGGTGATTTTGTTTTTAGCGATAGTATCGATTGTGTCTTGCGGAAGTAACTCACCTGTTTTTTCAAGTGCAGCTAGGCCAGCATCAACAAATTCATAATCAAAATCGCATCCTGCGGCTTTTAGTATTTCAAGTGCTGAGTCGATAATGCTCGGGCCGATGCCGTCGCCTTTGATCACTGTTATGGTTTGTTTGGCCATTAACTTATCCTTTAAAGAGTTTGATTTGCACATAAATTGTGGCTCCGAGGGAGCAACTGCTTGTTAGAAAATTTATGTGAACGAGCTTGAGAATTTAAGGGCGCATTTATACCAATTATTAAGTCATTTTGCCAGTTTATACTATTAATACTGGGTATAAGCGCTGCTTATAGTTAAAATAAGCAGCTTAAATACTATCAAACAAAGCTAATGTTTGAAGTTTGTCATAAAAATCGGCTTGATTGTCCCAGCCCTGGGTTATTAATTGCTGCTTAAGTGTTTGCTGTTGCCAAGGTGTTAATGCTGTTTTTGGCTTAAACACACTCTGCGCCACGACTTTAAATGCTACCCATAACTTACTTTGCTCAGTGAGTTCGTTTTTAGCTACTTGTTCGGCATCTAATAATGCAAAGGTCCATGGGTTATCACTTAAAAGCGCTGATAACTGCTGATTTAAATGCTTACTACTCATGTCCTCTATACCAAAAAATGCGCATATAGGTGTATCGGATGATTTATTGGGTGTGTGCGCTATGGGCGTTTTTCTTGAAAGTTGCGTACTGCAATGTATTAATAAGTAATGTGTGTAAGCATATAAAGGCAAACAAATGTGCTCAAACTGATATTGCTTATTATTATAGACTAATAGTTTCATTATATCGACCATACACTTGAGTCGATTAACTAAAAAAGCATGTAAAGGATGGGGAATAGCAAAAACCAATTGCTCAAATACCACGCGCTGTATAATAGCTGGGGCATGATTGTAGCCAACCATAGACAAACTATGCTTTAAATTTTTAGCGGCTTGATGCTCTTTGTTGTATGGTTTAACTGCTTGGCATAAACGCTTAATAACATTAGGGTGTGGGGCTAATAAAGTATTTATATTATTAAAACTATACTCTTGCTGCAGTTTAATAAGCCCAATGAGATCATATAATGTGTTTTGGGTGCTGGGGATTACGGCTTTTATATTTACATATTCAGTATCCCACACTTTATAAAGTATGCGTTTATCAGTGCATTGCCATTGTACAGCGTTGTCGGTAAGTGTTGCTTTTACACGGTACCAGACTATTTTGTTCTTTAAGCATTTAATCAGTATGTGGCGTTGCTGAACATCGGTTGCTAAATAAATCATTGCTTGTTCGGCATATAAAATTCGGCTCCCGGGGAGCAAAGGGCCAATATGCGCAATTAATGATTTTAAGAGTCGCTGAGCAAATAAATTGGGGGTTCGCAAATATAAGTCGCCTATTGCTCTATAAAAATTTATTTGCTGATTTGCCGCATTACACGTGAGGTTAACCGCCAAAATATTAGCTAACGCCACAATTATTGTGCCGCCATCGTATAACATTATTTTAGGGGTGCTTACTAAGGCGTGTTTATATTTACTTAATTTAGCTAATACTTGAGTAATACTATAGGCAGGTTGTTTTGCGGTTAGTAATACGCGCGCTGCGAGTTTGTGGCGTAATTGCCATATTTGGCTTTCGGTACTGGTAAACGCTATTTGTTTGGATAATTTATTAAGTTGAGCGCCTACGCACAAATGCTCAATTAATGACGCACTAATATACAACTCACTTAGTTCGTCATCGTAATCTTGGCTTACACACAGTGCTGTTGTTAAAATACATTGGCTAACTATAAGGTTAGTAGCAAAGTCGTACTGGGTTTTATAAAGCATGAGTTGTGCTTGTAGAGCACATGGGTTTTGCTTATAAAGGGTCCGGTATTGCTCTGCAAGTTTGCACACTAGCGGATAAAAGGTAGGCCATTGGTTTTTATTATTGTACGAAGCTAAAAATAACTGCGTATGCTCGAGCAACCTTTTTAGCTTTATTGATACAGGCTCATCCATTATGCCGTTTCCCTAACCTGGTTTTAGATATTGATCGTAAGCACTGGGACCCCATAAAATGAGCTGCCCGTTTTTAAATAATAAGCCGGTACATTCATCTATAGTAGTAATACCGTCAGATGTTTTATGCTGAGTACGATAAAAAACAATTTGCCATACTTGGTCCTCATCACGCTTAGCAAAGGTAAGATCTGGGCTACCTAAATATTCGAGTACACTATTGAGGGTTGCAGTGTCTTCTATTTTTAGCTTTTCGATATAGCGTTTATTATAGGCTTCTCTGTCTTGCCAAATCATAGCTTGTGGATCATCTTTATAAAAAACGATCACTAACGTGGCTATTAGCGCATAAAGCCCTAAACCTAAAATTAAATATCTAAAAAACTTTTTGAACATTACTTACTCTACTAACCATCACTGCTAATAGTATACGTATTGTCGTACGGCAGTGCTATTAACTTGCGACTAATTAAGCCTTAACTGCTTTAAACTAAAGCCTAAGTTTATATCGGTGCGTAAACTAACCAGTTGTTTTGAAATAACATACATATCCATATTTTCAGTTAGTTTTTTACGTAAACTGTCACTAAGGGCATCGTCTTTGAGTGCAACCTCGACAGAGCTATAGTTATTAACCAGTAGTTGCGCCGATTTAGTGCCTATGCCTTTCACGCCCGGAATATCATTGGTTTTATCGCCAGCAAGTGCCCAAAACTCAACTAGTTTTTTTTGCTCAACGCCAAAGCGTTGCTTAATACTATCTTGGTCTAAGTAATACTTTTTAAAATAATCATATACAGTTATATGCTCATTTAAAAAAGGTAAAAAGCCTTTATCAGTTGAGACAACCACACTGCTGATATTGTTATGTGCTGCCTTATTTGCCAGGGTTGCAATAATATCATCAGCTTCATCGTTTATTGGTTCAAACACTACAATACCGGTTTCTTCAATGGCGGCTTTAAATTGCGCTAACGCATCTTTTAGTATTTGCGGCATAGGGGCACGGGAGTGTTTGTAATCTTTATAAAAATGATAGCGCCAACTTTTATCTCCATCAAATACGGCAATGGCATGGGTTGCTTTAGTGCTGTTTAAAAGTTTTGAGCAGGCATGCGCTACACGCGCGCAGCTTGCTTTTAGCATTTGCTCGTCACTGTGATGCTTTTGATTCGCGTCTACCGCGTAAATGCGCCTAATTAAATTAAGCGCATCAATAAGTAATAAGTGGGGTTTCAATACAGAACTCACGCCTTGATTGTGTAGCAGGGAACATATTTACTGCCGGGCAGTTTCATTCTTCCCTCGTCAACATAAGCTTGTAATAACTTATCCATTGCTTTCATTAAACTAGGCTCGCCACTTAGAATATAGGGCCCATGTTGTTTAATTGCTTTTACGCCTTCTTCTTTGACATTACCGGCAACAATGCCCGAAAATGCGCGGCGTAAATTTGCAGCTAATAACTGTTTTGGTTGATCTAGATGCAAGTCTAAGTTCGCCATTTGTTCATGTGATGGTATAAACGGCTGTTGAAAGTCATTTTCTATTTTTAATGTCCAGTTAAAATAGTAAGCATCGCCTTGGCTTTTACGATAGTCGCGAACATTAGCCATGGTCGACTTTAATTTTTGCGCTACTAATTGTGGGTTATCTATAATAACTTCAAATTTACTGAGCGCTTCTACACCTAGTGTCATTTCAATAAAGTGGCACAGCTCTTTAAAATAGGCTTCACTTTGTTTTGGTCCTGTTAAAATAACCGGTAGGCACTGCTTGTCATTCTCTGGGTGTAATAATATCCCTAATAAATAAAGAAACTCTTCAGCAGTACCGGCGCCACCAGGAAAAATAATGATAGCGTGCGCAGTGCGTATAAAGGCTTCTAAACGTTTTTCTATGTCGGGTAAAATGACTAATTCATTTACAATTGGGTTAGGCGGCTCTGCTGCAATAATGCTGGGCTCGGTTAATCCTAAATAACGATTGTTTTTAATTCGCTGCTTGGCGTGGCCAATAGTAGCGCCTTTCATTGGGCCTTTCATAGCGCCAGGGCCACAGCCTGTACAAATGTTTAAGCCGCGCAGGCCCAGCTCATAACCTACTTGTTTGGTATATTTATACTCAACTTCACTAATAGAATGCCCGCCCCAACATACAATCATGCTTGGTTCGCTGTTTACTTTTAGTGCATCGGCATTTCTGAGCATATCAAAAACCATGTGGGTAATGGCTTTTTGTTCTTTAAGATCTTTTTCGTATTTTTGACATATAAATAAAATATCGCGGATCACAGAAAATATATGTTCGTGAATACCGGTAATAATTTCACCATCAACAAATGCGGTATCAGGTGCGTTAATTAGTTCTATTTTTATGCCGCGCTCACGGCTAACTAAACGAATATCAAAGTCTTGGTATTTATCGTAGATGTCGCTACTTTCATCTGTATGGCTGCCTACGTTGAGGACGGCAAGCGCGCAGTTTCTAAATAATCGATAGCGTTCACTAGCGGAAGATTGCTCTAATAAATCAACTTCTAATTGCGACAGTAAATCTAAAACCCCAGTTGGGTTTAACTGTATTAACATCGGCATTCTCCTTGCTGTTTAATACCAATTGAATGCAAGTGTTGATTGTTCTAGCAGGTTAAGCTCATTAAGGGCACTTGAACTTATATAAGTAATATATAAGGCGGCGTACTTTTTTAGAGCGGTTGCTATAATTAACGACTCATTTAATACAATTGGCATAAAATGTAAAAAACTAGCTAGTTATAAAACTCAAAAAAATTGAGCTAAATAACATTATTTACGTATACACAGGCGATCCCGACCTGCGTTTTTGGCTTCGTATAAAGCATCGTCTGCTCTATCAAATGCCTTTAATAATGTGTCACCTTGTTTAAACTGAGTTGCGCCAAGTGACACTGTAATTTCTATTTGCTTATCTTTAAACTTAAACGGGATCTTTTTTATATTCTTTTTAAGCTTTTCGAGTTGTGGAATGGCATGCTCTAAAGAGGTGCCTGGCATTAAGAGTACAAATTCTTCGCCGCCATAACGCGCTATAAAGTCTGTTTTATCTATCGACTTTTGCAAGGCTTTAGCAATAACTTGTAGCGTAATATCTCCAGCCGTATGACCAAACCTGTCGTTTATTGACTTAAAATAATCTACGTCTATTACCGCTAGAGTAACATCGGATGCTTGCACATTAAATAAGTGCATTTCGTGATTATACCGCTCATCGAAGGCGGCCCGGTTTGGCAGTTTGGTTAGGCTATCGAGCAGGCTTTGAAAACGTTGATCGTTAAGACGCTTTTTATATTTGGTGAGTTTATTTTCTAAGCTGCCAATACGATTATTTATTTTATCAAAGCTGGTTATAAGTACTTTGCGATCTTTGCGTTCAAGTTCTTCTTTGGCAATAAAATCTTCACCGAGGGACTTTAGTTCATGATCAACCAATTTTCTTAACGATGAAATTGAGGTGGTACACTTGGTTTGCTCATTAAGATTATTAATTTTAGTTTTTATACGTTTATTTAATGCGTCAAACTCAATCCCCATAGATTCGGAATGTTTACTGGTCGAAAAAATCGAATGGTGTAACTCTTCTAAGGTTTTATTTAAAGACACTAAAAAACTTTGCGCTGATTGGCGCTCGTTATTAATATTTTTTACAATAATACTAATAATTTCAATTGCGGCAGCGAGTAAGTCATCTACTGTATTACTTTGTAAAATGGCAGTTCTTATTGATTGAATTTGCTCTGCAGCTTCATCTTCAAGTACCAGCTGGTGGGCAAGTTCTAATAACTTTTTAGCAATTACTGGAGTGTCGGTATGTTGCTCTGCGGGTATTGCATTAAATTTAGTCTGTAACGCTTGGTTATAAATAGTAATTAATTGATTTAATAGCGGTATAAAACCATGGGTTGACTGAACGTTGTCAAGTTCATTATCTAACAAGTTACGCAGCGCTCTACGTGTGTCGTCAGGTAAGCCATTGGTTTTTTGTAATTGCTTGCCAGCATTTTTTACACTTGTGCGTAAATCTCGCTGATGGGCGAGTTGAGTGGCTTCTTGGCTTTTTAAAAGTACTAAAATATCATTAATTAACGGCGATAAGTGCTCAAAGCTAACCCCTTTATTAAGGGCGCTTCTAAATTTAGCTAGACGATTATCTAATTCAATATCAAGACCCTTACAGCTTAAAGACAATTTAGCTGCAAAATTTGACAGAGTGTCTACTTGAGTTTTCCTTGCGCTCTCAATTACTATTCGTTGTTCAATAGCTTGTTTGAGTTTTTTGTCCATAGAATTAGATTTATCAGGCACCTAAACATACCGCCATTGTGTTAATTAGTATCAGTTAAGTTTACAACAAATTTATATTAAGTGTAGTTATCTCATTAAAAACTTTGCATTTTAATAAGATATTGTCAATAAACGTATCTAAAAGTCTATTTATCGCTTTTAATTCACTTTTAAATAGCGCCTTGTTAGTCTTCTTTACACACTAAGTTATCTTTATGAGCCATTATGAAAAAGCTATTAGCGCTGTCTATTTTAGCCGCATGTTCTGCCCCTACGTTTGCTGATGTAAATTATTCATTAAACATTTCTGAGCCACAGCATCACTTAGGTAATGTTACGGTAGAGTTTCCTAAAACGGCACAAGCGCATTTAGACATTAAATTACCTGCATGGCGCACTGGGCGTTACGAAATATTAAATTTAGCCAATGGGGTGCGTTACTTTGATGCAAAAGACAGTGCGGGTAACACCCTAAAGTGGGAAAAAATTGATCACAGCACTTGGCGTGTACACTTAAATAAGCCAACTAAAGTGAACTTAGAATATCAAGTATACGCAAATGAGCTTGGCAAGCGTGCGCGTCATATTGATGATAGCCATGCATTTATTGATGCATCAGGCTTTTTTATGTTTAGTGACTCATTTCGACAAGAGCCCGTTACGGTTAATTTAGAGGTGCCTAAACAGTGGCGATCTGTTTCTGGAATGAAAAATAACAAAGGTAAAAATACATTTAAGGCGGCAGATTATGACGTACTTGTAGATTCACCAATCGAGACAGGTATTAACCAATTACACACCTTTAAAGTTGATGGCCGTGAATACGATTTAGTTATATGGGGTGATGGTAATTATGATGTAGAGCTCATGCTAACTGATCTAAAAAAATTAGTGGCTACTGGCAATGTAATTTGGGACGGCTACCCGTATGAACGTTATGTATTTATGGTGCATGCAACATCGGGAGCGGGTGGTGCTACTGAGCATTTAAATTCGACTATTATTCAGCGTCCGCGAGACCGATTTGCTAAACGCGAAGATTACTTAGCCTTTATAAGCACTGCGGCACATGAGTTTATTCATACTTGGAACGTTAAAGCATACCGTCCAGCGGGCCTAACACCTTACGATTACACCAATATGAATTACTCTAAATTACTCTGGATAGCAGAGGGCTCAACCAGCTATTTTGAAGATCATTTATTAGTGCGTTCAGGTATTCAAAGCACTGATGAGTTTTTTAATCTACTGAGTAAAACAATTAATCGTCACTTACAAACACCAGGTCGCGAAGTACAAAGCGCCAGCGAAACCAGCTTTGATAAGTGGATAAATCAAGGTGGGGATCACGCGCGTAATTACTCAACTAATATTTATTCAGAAGGCTCATTGTTATCACTTGCTTTAGATATTGATTTACTAGAAAAAAGCCAAGGTAAAATCAGTTATCGCGATGTACACAAGGCACTTTATAAGCAACATAAATTACCTGCAGGTTTTACTTCTTTAGATGTACTCAATATTTTAAAAGACCTAACCGGGCGTGATTATAACACTTGGTGGCAAGCTAATGTTGACTCGCCAGCCGCACTAAATTTTGACGAGTTACTCAATAAAGTAGGTTTAACATTTGAGCGTCCAGAAAAAGCGAAAGCCTTAGCGAGTATAGATGCTGTGGCAAAAAATACTGGCCAACTCCTTACGCTTTCGCATGTTAAACGCGGCGGCAGTGCATGGCAGGCAGGCTTAACAACAGATGATAAAATTGTTGCTATTAATAAGCATCACGTTGGCAAGGATTTAACCAGCAGCCTAGAAATGTATAAAGCAGGGGATAAAATTACAATTGATTATATTCGCCGCGATGCACTTGCTAGCACCAGCTTAGTTTTATCAGAAGATTTTGATAAACCTAAAAAGGTGATTGTTAATAAGCAAGCATCGAGTGAACAAAAAGCGTTGTTTAAGGCATGGATAGGTGTTGAATATCCTAATAACGCTAAAAAAGATTAACATTAATGAGTTAAAAATTAATAACTAAAAGGAGCAAGGGCTCCTTTTTATTTTTACACTCTTATATTGCCACATTACCTAAAAGCGTTAAGCTTGCTTTTTAAGTTATATACGAGCTGATAAGCTAAGTAATTAATCTCATCAGCATTTATTCCCTCCTTTAAGTGTTAATTTAATTATTTCGTTCTATTATTAATATTAAGTATTGTTTAGTAATTAATCAAAATGAAATCTAAAAATAATATACATACTTTAGCTCACCAATATGTTGTTAATGACCCATTACATCAATTATTTGATGCTGTAAATGCTATTTCTGTACAGGGATATGATGAGCAACGCCGTGTTATTTATTGGAATAAAGGCAGCGAAGTGCTCTATGGTTATACCAAAGATGAAGCAACAGGTAAAAAGCTTGAAGATTTAATTATACCAAGTGGTTTACGTGAGGCCGTGGTTGATGGCCACGGTAATTGGATTAATAATGGCATAGAAATTCCTGCAGCAGAGCTAACTCTTCGTGATAAAAATAATAATGATGTTTCGGTGTTCTCAAGCCATGTAATGTTTATAAATCAATATGGCATTAAACAAATGTATTGTATTGATATTGATTTAACCGATGTTAAACAGGCACAAGAACAGGCTATGTTTAGAGAAGAAATGTTGGAAACAATATTTGAGGCTATTCCTGATCTATTTTTTGTAATGCAAGAAGATGGCAAAATTCTTGATTATCAAGCCAGTAGCAGTAGTAGTAGCAGTAATCTTTATGCTTTACCTCAGCAATTTATTGGCAGCAGTATGTTTGATTTATTACCAGACGATGTTAGCAGTAAGTTTAGAAAATATATCTCCCAAGCCTTAAGCCAAAAACAGATGGTGAGCTTTCAATATGAACTAACCATGCCACTGGGAGCTGTGTACTTTGAGGCAAGAATTAACCATGTTTCTCAATATCAGCAAGTTATGGTTATTATTCGAGATATTACTGAGCAGCACAAAGCAGAAGAGTTGATCCGTAAACAAGCTTATTATGATAATTTAACCTCATTACCTAACCGTTTTTTAGCACTTGACCGTTTATCGCATATGCTTCTTGAAGCACAAAGAAACAAGGGGCAAGTGGCAGTGCTTTTTATTGATTTAGATAACTTTAAAAAAGTAAATGACTCGTTTGGCCATGAACTAGGCGATAAGCTACTGGTAAAATCAGCTGCAAGATTACAGCAAGTCATCCGCAAAGAAGACACCATAGGACGTTTAGGAGGAGATGAGTTTATTGTACTGTTACGGGGTATTAATAGTCATTATAACGCAATAGATATTGCAGAAAAGCTACTGAAAAGTTTTACCTCGCCATTTAAAATTGAAGGGAGAGAACTTGTACTCACTATGAGTATAGGGGTTGCTATGTTCCCCGAAAATGGCGATACAGCGTCTGATCTTTTACGCAATGCAGATACGGCAATGTATCAAGCAAAAGCCTTGGGACGTAACAGTTACTCGTTTTTCACTCCACAAATGAACGTAGTAATTCAGCGTCGCCTTGCGATAGAGGAGCAGATGCAAGGTGCGTTGCAGCGTAATGAATTTGAATTACATTATCAACCACAGTTAGATGTTAAAAATAAACATGTTACCGGCGCCGAAGCTTTGTTGCGTTGGTATAACCCAGTGCTGGGGAATATACCGCCCGATGAGTTTATTCCAATAGCCGAGCATAATGGACTTATTATTCCCATTGGAAAGTTTGTTATTAAGCAAGCCTTACAGCTTTTAAAAAAATGGCAAAATCAGTGTCTTAATAAAGGGCAACACCATAAATATACTATGGCTGTTAATTTATCCCCTAGTCAATTTAGAGACACAGCGCTACTTAGTTTTATAAAAGACACCCTGAGCGAGCTAGATGTAAACGCTAAATATTTAGAGTTAGAAATTACCGAGGGGGTGTTAATGAATGCTAAATTGAATATAAACGACACCTTGCAAGAAATAACTAAATTAGGCATAAAGTTATCAATGGATGACTTTGGTACAGGGTATTCATCATTAAGCTATTTAAGGCAGTATCCTTTTAATGTTTTAAAAATTGATCGCATATTTATTAATGGCATTACATCCAAAAAAGAAGACTGTAATTTAGTCAAAGCAACTATAGCCATGTCGCATAGCTTAGGGTTAACCGTAGTTGCTGAAGGAGTGGAAACGAAAGAGCAGCTTGTTTTACTTGGTGAGTTAAATTGCGACTTTGTACAAGGTTACTATTTTAGTAAGCCATTACCAGAGGAGTTGTTATTGGATTTTCCACCAACGTTTTTATAAATACCCACATATTATATAAAGTAGTTATAAGTAAATACAAAATATAGCTGCCTCAGTTTGCTATTAACGCTATAAATGGAGGTTTAAAGGCTGCATTGTAACAATTTATTACCACGGTATTGACCTGCATAATACTTCACGAGTAACCTGTTATAGAAACAATAAAAAGGACTCTATAATGCGTTTAACACCTCTTGTCGCTACAATAGCATCAACTTTAGCAATTACACTCTCAAGCACTGTAATTGCAGATGAAGGCATGTGGCAACCACATCAGCTTCCAGAATTAGAATCAATATTAAAAGCCAAAGGGCTTGAAATAGATGCTAAATCTATTTCAAAATTAACCGAATTCCCGATGAATGCGGTAATTAGCCTAGGTGGTTGTACGGCATCATTTGTATCGCCAAAAGGTTTAGTGGTAACAAACCATCACTGTGCTTATGGCTCTATTCAATACAACTCAACAACCGATAATAATATTTTAGAAAATGGCTTTTTAGCTAAAACTCCAGCGCAAGATTTACCCGCAGCTCCTGGCTCTCGTGTTTATGTTACCAAAACCGTAACTAACGTTACCGACAAAGTAATTAAAGGTACTCAAAAGTTAAGTGCTAAAGCACGCTACGATGCCCTTGAAAAAAACGAAAAAGCATTAGTAGCTCAGTGTGAAGCCGATGAGAGCTATCGTTGTAATGTGTATTCGTTTCATGGTGGCTTAGAGTATTACCTCATTAAATCGCTAGAAATAAAAGATGTCCGCTTAGCATACGCGCCTGCGATGGGCGTAGGTAAATATGGTGGCGATATAGACAACTGGATGTGGCCGCGCCATACCGGCGACTTTGGTTTTTACCGTGCTTATGTAGGAAAAGATGGTAAGCCAGCACAGTACAGCGAAGATAACGTACCTTATGAACCCGATTCTTACTTAAGTGTAAGTGCTAAAGGTGTGCAAGAGGGCGACTTTGTAATGGTAACCGGCTATCCGGGACGTACTAACCGTTACCGTATTGCTGCAGAAGTAGATAACGTATTTAACGACAGCTATCCTAAAGCGCGTGAACATAATTCAAAATACGTAGCACTTATTGAAGAAAACTCAGAGGACGGTAGTAAAGCCCGTATAGCATACGAAAGCACCATTGCAGGTTACAACAATTACATTAAAAACTATGGCTCAATGATAGAAAGCTTTAAAAAAGGCACCATGTTTGAGCGCAAAAAACAGTTTGAGCAAGAGCTAACTCAATGGATAAATAGTGATAAAACACGCAAGCAGCAATATGGCGATGTTTTAAATGAGCTATCGGCATTAGTAGCGCAATCGCAACTGCATAGCGAGCGCGATCGTATGTTAGGTTATGTGCATAGATCACAAATGATCAGCACCGCTCGCAGCTTATACCGTTTAGCGTATGAGCAACAAAAGCCAAATGCAGAGCGAGAGTCTGGATATCAAGAACGTGACTTACCGCGTATTAAAGCAGGGCTTGAGCGTATGACGCGTCGCTTTGATACCAATGTAGATAAAGCTATATTACTGCACTTTTTAGAGCTTTATGCTGCACTTCCTAAAGAAGAGCGCTTTAGCGAGGTTGATAAGGTATTTAAACTACAAAATGGCTTTGATAAAGCCAAACAAAGTGCACTGCTTGAGCAAATGTATACGAAATCAACACTTGATAACGAAGTGGTGCGCAATTCATTGTTTGAGCAATCGTTTAGCCAGTTAAACCAAAGCCAAGACCCATTTATGCAATACGCTAAAGCGATATTTGCAGTAATGAAAACTGAAGAAGATAAATCAAAAGCACTTGCAGGCAAGTTACAAGCTGCTCGCCCACAATTAATGAGCGCTATTATTGCCTTTAATAAAGCACAAAATAAGGCCGTATATGCAGATGCAAACAGCACATTACGAGTAACTTACGGCACGGTAGGAGGCTACTCACCACAAGATGGTTTAGTGGCAACACCGTTTACGTCATTAGAAGGTTTACTGGCTAAAAATACCAATGTAGAGCCATTTAATGCACCTAAAAAGCTACAACAGCAAATTAAAGCGAAACTTTACGGTGATTACACCGGCGGCATGAACACAGTACCGGTTAACTTTTTATCAAATGTAGATACAACCGGCGGTAACTCAGGCTCGCCAACACTCAATGGTAAAGCTGAGCTGGTGGGTTTATTGTTTGATGGCGTATATGAAAGCATTATTGGCGATTGGGATTATAACCCAGAGCTAAACCGCTCAATTCACGTAGATTCTCGTTACATGTTATGGGTAATGGACAAGGTAGATAATGCCCAAAATTTATTAGATGAAATGAAAATAGTAAAATAAGTTAAGCTTAAAAATAAAGGCGAGCCTTTATTTTAGCTGAACTTTATAACAAATAATAAAATGCCACTTGTTATTAACAGGTGGCATTTTTATATTAAAGAATGAGAAAGGGTATTAAATTGTGAGCTCTAATTTAAGCACAACACTTTTTATACTTTTTACCACTACCGCATAAACAAGGAGAGTTACGCTCAGGGACTTTATCGAATACTTGCGGTGTAGACTTAACCAGCGCAAATTCAAGCTCTCTTATATCTTCATCACTTTGAGTATTAAGCTCTACTGCAGCAAATAACTTATGTTCTTTTACTATTGCTTCTACTTCTAACTTGCGCTGTGGTGAGTTAACCACTAACGATAATGGATGAAGCTCGCTGCCCACTTTTTCATTGCGCTTAGGACTAAAACCGTTACTGTTATTTTTACCCATTATATCGGGCTTACCCATAAAGAAAAATTTAGACATTATACTTATATAACCGTTCTACATTATTTAGACGGCGTATCCTAACAGCTTAGGCATAATATAACTAAGATGTACGCACTATTAGCCAATTTAAATAGTCTAGCTAACAAAGTTGCGTCAATAAGCATAACGACCTATCAAGCAATCAATATTAAGCAAAGCACTTAAATTAAAAGTGAGCATACCCATGGGAAGTTTAAAAATTGGATTATTAATATCGGCAAGTATTATTATACTTATTGGTTATTTCCGCATTATTACAGATGAAAAAGGTAGAATAAATTTAAATAATTATAGGCTAACGGGGGGAGTATTATTGGTGTGCAAAGGGATATATAAAGGCACGTGCGACCTGATTGCAGGTGAGATATCAAAAAATACGCAATCTGCATGTATTATTTATTTAGGCGTAATACTCTTTATTATTGGTTTTAGTTTATAGCAAAACTGGTTATTGCTTTAAAAGTTAACAGTGGTTGTTTTTTAAAGGTTAAAAATTTCAATCGCCATTAGTATATTTCAAGTGCACTTAGTAGCATATAAGTGCTAATTTAACACTAAGTAAATTAATAACAGGGAATATACTAATGAAACTAGAATCTTTAGCGCTGCATCATGGTTACGAATCAGAATCAACTACAAAGTCTGCAGCAGTGCCAATTTATAATACTTCATCTTATACGTTTGATAACACCCAGCATGGCGCTGATTTATTTGATTTAAAAGTACCTGGTAATATTTACACCCGTATTATGAACCCGACTAACGCAGTATTAGAGCAGCGTATAGCGGCTATGGAAGGGGGCATAGGCGCACTGGCTGTAGCCTCTGGCATGGCAGCAATTACTTACGCAATTCAATGTTTATGTGAAGTTGGCACCAATATTGTCAGTACTAGCCAAGTATATGGCGGCACCTACAATTTATTTGCACATTCATTACCACGCCAAGGTATTGAAGCACGCATGATAAAAGCAGATGACTTTGAGGCCTTTGAAAACGCAATAGATGATAATACTCGAGCAGTATTTTGTGAATCAATTGGTAACCCTGCAGGTAACATTGTTGATATTGCCCGATTAGCCAAAATAGCACACAGTAAAGGTGTGCCCCTTATTGTTGATAACACAGTAGCCACGCCGTACTTATGCCGCCCATTCGAGTTGGGGGCAGATATAGTGGTGCATTCTTTAACTAAATACATAAACGGGCACGGCACAGCCATCGGCGGAATGATTGTTGACTCAGGTAAGTTTGATTGGAAAGCTAATGCAACGCGCTTTGCCATGATGAACGAGCCAGATCCGTCTTATCATGATGTTGTTTATACCGAAGCCTTTGCAGAAGCCGCGTTTATTGGTCGCTGTAGAGTGGTTCCGCTTAGAAATACCGGTGCGGCACTTGCACCAAAAAATGCATCAGACATTCTAATTGGCCTTGAAACCTTAGGCTTGCGAATGGAACGTCACTGCGAAAATGCACAAAAGGTGGCTGAGTATTTACAAAAGCATCCTAAAGTTTCATGGGTTAACTATGCAGGCTTAGCGTCAAGTCCATACAACGCAATGTGTAAAAAAACAACTAATGGTAAAGCATCGGGTATATTAAGTTTTGGTATTGTAGGTGGCTTGGAAGCAGGGACTCGTTTTATCGACGCACTCAATATGATACTGCGTTTGGTAAACATCGGTGATGCTAAGTCGCTAGCGTGTCATCCTGCATCAACCACGCATCGTCAGCTTAATGATGAAGAACTCGCTAATGCAGGTGTGAGCCGTGATTTAGTGCGTTTATCGATTGGTATTGAAAATATCGACGATATTATTGCAGATGTAAGTCAAGCGCTCGATAAAGCGTAAGCTATTTATAAGTAATAACATCGTTTAAAATGCCTCTATATACTGAGGCATTTGTATTTATTGACTCAATGAAGAGCATATAATTAAGTATCTAACTTGATAAGTAAACGGTCTAAGCAAGCCAGAGCAGTATAAATAATTATCAATAAGGTTAAATTTATCTAGCAAAAGAGCTTAAAAGTGGCTAACCGCAATTATAATTGTTATGTTACGTGTAACATAATAAATTAATTACCTGCGATGAAAAAAAATAAACGCTCTTCACTTCAAAATATAGCAGATGCAGTTGGGGTCACTAAAATGACGGTAAGTCGTTATTTACGTAACCCAGAGAAAGTATCAGCAACAACTCAAATCAAAATTAAAGCAGCTATAGATTCACTTGGCTATATTGCTAATAAAGCCCCAGATTTATTATCTAATGCCAAAAGTTACTCTATTGGTGTGCTTGTCCCATCGCTAACTAATCAAGTGTTTTCGCAAGTTATTCGCGGAATTGAAGATATTACTGAGCCTGCAGGGTATCAAACAATGCTCGCGCATTATGGCTATAGCCCCGAAATTGAAGAAAAGAGAGTTGAATATTTATTATCATATCATGTTGATGGGCTAATTTTATCGGAAACAACGCATACCGACAGAACCCGAAAAATGATTGCTATGGCGGGTATTCCTGTGGTTGAAATAATGGATATTCATCACACTCCAATACACCAAGCGGTTGGCTTTGATAATGCTAAAGCTGCTTTTGAGATGACCAATGCGCTTTTAGATAAAGGCTACCGGAATATTGTTTACCTTGGTGCAAGGTTAGATATGCGCACACAATTGAAGTTTCAAGGCTATAGTGATGCAATGTTATTAAGGGGTTTTACTCCTAAAAGTGTGATGACAAATGAAGCTTCGTCGTTTAGTTTGGGCGCTAAATTATTGCAAAAAACACGGACTGAATACCCAGATACTGACTGTATATTTTGTACTAATGATGATTTGGCTATTGGTGCTATTTTTGAGTGTCAAAGAAATAATATTTCTGTTCCTCAGCATATGGGGGTTGCAGGCTTTCATGGCCATGATATTGGTCAATCTATGGTGCCTCAGCTAGCCAGTGTGATCACGCCGCGTTATCAGATTGGTAACCTTGCGGGGGCTAAATTACTCAGTCGTATTAGTTTAACAGCAGATCTTGAAACACCCGATGAGAAAATATGTGATACCGGTTATGTGATTCATTTAGGCGAAAGTGTTTGATTAACTATGTCACTCATAAAGTAACCAAATATTAAACCTAGAGTATTGTGTTGTAAGTGAAATATGGTGCTTGCCTCCATCAAACAGTAAAAGCTATAACACTCGAAGTAAACACCGATGCTGCTATTTAAGCACAGCATCGGACATATTCAGGGTTTTATGAATAAAAATAATTTATAAAAAGAGGGAAATAATCATAGCTACAATAGCACCCGTTGTACCAATAATGGTCTCCATCACCGTCCATGTTTTCAGCGTTTGCATTTCAGTAAGGCCAAGGTAGCGATTAGCTAACCAAAAGCCAGAGTCATTTACATGCGATAAAACGATTGAGCCTCCACCAATGGCGATAGTAACTGCTGCAAGCTGAGCGCCATCTAGTCCAAGCGGCTCTAACATAGGTATAATTAAACCGCATGCTGTAAGCATAGCAACAGTTGCTGAGCCTTGAATTACGCGTACTGCGGCTGCTAGTATAAAAGCTAACATAACAATCGGTAAGCCAGATCCCGCAAGCATATTACCAAGCGCTGCACCTACACCCGAATCAACCAATACTTGTTTAAATACTCCCCCAGCGCCTGTTACCAAAATGATAACGCCAGCAGGTTGTAAGGCACTACTGCAAATTTCCATAATACGGTCTTGAGGCACACCACGTTTTACACCCAGTAAATAAAATGCCATTAAGCAAGCTGCAAGAATTGCAGTAAATGGGTGACCGATAAACTCCAGCCAATGATGTAAGTTAGATTGTTGTTCAACAAAACGAGAGCCAATCGTATTTAAAGCAATCATTAATAATGGCAGTGCAATTAAACCTAGAGCTAAGCCAAAACTAGGCTCGCCCTCACCGTCTCTAGCATTATCATTGTTTTGGGCGTGTTCAGGTAGTTCAACATGAATTGACTTAGCAATTAGCGATCCCCAAAGAGGACCGCCAATGATCATAGCTGGAATAGCAGCAAGTAAACCAAATAAAATCATATAACCATAATCGGCACCAAGTTGAGATGCCACTAAAATAGGGCCTGGCGCAGGGATAAGAAATGCCTGACAAGCAGCGATACCAGCAAGCAGTGCAATCCCTATTTTAACCACACTACCACCGCCTTTACGTACCACAGCAAATGCAATACCGATTAAAAGTACCACAGCAACATCAAAAAATAGTGGTAAAGCACATATAAAACCAGTAAAAGTGAGCGCCCAGTTAGCGTTTTTCTCGCCAAAACGATGTAATAAGGTGTGAGCAATACGGTCAAGCGCTCCAGTCTCTTCCATTACTTTGCCAAACATAGCACCTAATGCAACCACTACAGCAACAAAGCCTAAAGTGCCGCCCATTCCTTTTTGGATAGTTTCTGCGATCATTTGTGGGCTCATTCCAGAGAATAGCCCGGCTATCATCGAAACTAAAATTAAAGCGACAACCGCGTGTAGCCTTACTTTCATGACTAAAAAAAGTAGCAGTAGAATAGAGCCTACCGCGGTTAGTATTAAAGATAAATCTGACATATGTTCCCTACTTAAATCCAACTCAAATTATGACGGTTAACTTGTGTTTAATTTCATATTATATTAAGTTACGCGTAACATGTTACCAGTAACTTAATATAAAAATTCATTCAAAGCTAATGAATTTTTAAAAAAGTAGAGTGAGATTAGCTAAATGAGCCACATAAAGACGGGTCGAATATTTATTATTATGGGTGTATCAAGCACCGGAAAGTCGAGTATTGGTTATGCGCTTGCGAAAAAAATGGACGCTAAATTTATTGATGGCGATGATTTACATCCCAAAGCAAATATTTTAAAAATGTCATCAGGACAGCCGCTTAATGATGATGATAGGGTGCCGTGGTTAGAAAGAATTCGTGATGCTGCGTTTAGTATTGAGCAAAAAAATGAAGTAGGGGTTATTGTTTGTTCAGCTCTAAAGAAAAAATACCGAGAGCAAATATGCGAAGGAAATGTGAATATTGTTTTTTTACATTTACAGGGAAGCTTTGAATTAGTTAAGCAGCGAATGCAAGATAGAAGAGGACACTTTATGCCTACTGAGCTATTAAAAAGTCAATTCGAAACATTGGAAATCCCCCAAGCAGATGAGCTAAATGTAATTAGTATCGACATTAATAAGTCATTTGAGCAGGTTGTAAGCGCTTGTTTGCAAGCTACGCAAACCGATATAAATATTAGCTAGCGGGTAACCCATAAGGTATAAATACAAAAATAATGAGTAATAAAGTAGATGCTATTTATTTCAAACGTTCAATAACAGGCTAAATTTAACAACAGTTAGTTTTAGTCTATTATTGAAGTTAAATTGATATAATTCAGATGTTTAGCTTGCCTATTAAAACCCCAGCTATTCATTGCTTAATCGGCTCGTGGGGTTGCTAAAATCACCTTTTTTTCATCCTCAGATAAAATAATCCACTCAAAAATTTCATCGTTGGTACGTCCGCAGCCAGTACATAGCCCACTGCGTCGTTGGCAAACTCCAATACAATCGGTTTTAAATTTAGACTTGCTCGTTCTTGTTTGAAACCCCATAAAATCCTATAAAAAAATTATTGTTTAGTAGACACTGACTTGCCAATTTCTAATGAGGTAGACCACGATTTTAAACTAGATAACGTTTTACCGGTGTAGATTGAAATAACAGGGGTATTTTCATCAAGCACGAAAGTAGTACGAATCGAGTTTTTTGACTCTTTTTGGCTTTCATGCCAATTATTTTCAAGCAAACATTGGCGAGTAAAAGCCACTGCTTTTTGATGATCTGTTACAGCAGCTACTTGCTCTTTGTAACTATTTTGACAGCGGTAAATAACATTATCATGATCAAATGCAGTAATTTGGCACTGTTGACCCACTAAATGATAGTTAGTACTCCAGCTATCCATAAATTTTGTGGTTACTTTGGTTGTTTTTAGCGATTCAAAACGGGTATCGTATGCACCCAGTAAGGTTTGAATTTTATTGCATGGTGTAAGTTTATCTATGGCGGCTGTTTGCTCAGTAACAACGCTAGAACAACCTGAAATTACTAAGCCAGTAAATACGACAGAGGCTAACTTCTTCATTCAATATTATCCTCTTAATTAATGAATTTAGTGCGCTATGTGTTAAAGCACACTAAATAATTTAAGTGTGCTTTTCTAAAGTTGTTGGTAGTAAAGCTACAACTTACTTATGGCGACCTATTAAGCATTTAACTACGTCTTCAAGGGCTAAGCCTTGGCGTTGTAATAACACTGTAAGGTGATAAATTAAATCAGCCGACTCGTTTGTTAGCTCATCGTTATCGTGTTTCATTGCTGCAAGGGCAACTTCTACGCCTTCTTCGCCTACTTTTTGACAACTTCGGCTTAAATCCTCTGCAAACAAAGACGCTGTATAGCTTTTAGCTGGGTCGTCGTTTTTACGCGCTACAATAACATCTTCAAGTTGCGCTAAAAAGCTTAGGCTTGGTTTTGCATCATCGCCAAAACAGCTTTGCGTACCTAAATGACACGTTGGGCCTTGTGGGTTTGCTAGTACCAAAATAGAATCGTTATCACAATCGGTATGCACTGACACGACATTTAAATAGTTTTGCGATGACTCGCCTTTGGTCCATAAACGCTCTTTAGAGCGCGAGTAAAAGGTTACTTTTTCAGTTTTTAATGTCACGTTAAGTGCTTCGCTGTTCATGAAGCCTTGCATTAAAATAACACCAGAGCGTGCATCTTGAATAATAGCAGGGATCATTTCACTTTTAGTGAAATCAACTTGAGTTTGGGTGTCGAGTGTTAATATCATAATCTTGCTGCCACTTGGTTATTAGTTAAAAATTGCTTTAGTTCACCAATGTTAATCACATTTTTATGAAAAACACTGGCTGCAAGTGCGCCATCAACTTCACTTTGTTTAAACACATCTACAAAATCTTGCATAGATCCAGCACCGCCTGAGGCGATAAGAGGAATATTACACAGTTCGCGTATTTTACTTAATTGCTCAATATCATAACCGTTACGTACGCCGTCTTGGTTCATACAGTTTAATACTATTTCGCCAGCACCAAGATCTTGTACACGTTTAACCCATTCTTGCGTTTTATAGCGGGTACGGCTTGACGCATTAGGATCGCCAGTAAGTTGGTATACTAAGTATTCACCGGTCACTTCATCGTAAAAGCTATCTATACCGACCACAACGCATTGCTTACCAAACTCATCGTGCAGCTCTTTTATTAGCTCAGGGCGGGCAATAGCAGGGCTGTTAATGCTGATTTTGTCTGCGCCGCGTTCAAGTACGCGAGCTGCATCGGCAACCGACTTAATACCGCCTGCCACGCAAAAAGGAATATCAATATGGCGGGCAATACTCTCTACCCAATTTACATCGAGTAAGCGTTTTTCAACGCTGGCACTAATTTCGTAAAAAACAAGTTCGTCTGCACCGGCCTCGCTGTAAGCTTTTGCCATAGTTAAAATATCACCAACTACTTCATGGCCTTTAAACTTTACGCCTTTGACTACTTGGCCGTCTTTAACGTCGAGACATGGAATTATACGTTTTGATAACATGGGAAGGTCTCGCAGGTAGTGTGTTTATTTTTAAAAATCATAGCTACTATTCTTTTCGTTAATATTTTGCATGAATAACAATAACATCAAAAACATTATTGTCGGCAAAAGTGATATTAATAATTACCTACAGTATATATATATCTAAGCGTTTTTTATAGGCGAAATATATTATAGTTAATTACTTTTAAAGCTATTTAGAGGCTTGTATAAATAATAAAAAATGAGAGTTTACGGATGCTAATTACATGCTGTATTAATGTGTTAAATTATAATAAACGGGTTATAAGCAGCCGCTAACGTTACGCTTTTTAGAATATACATAGTGAAGATGTAGGAATATTTTAAATTTTCAGTTCAGCTCATTTAGATTATGTATTGTTATAATTAAATGTTCAGCTTAAATTGACTTGTGGTTGGCTATTATTGGCATGCGCACGCTTTTTACTTTTATGTTCATACATTCTTTTATCCGCTTTGTTAAGCAACTCATCTAAGTTTGCTGCTTCGTCGGGATATAGCGCATAGCCAATACTCACTGTAATTAAGAGTTCGTTATGTTGCAACACAATAGGTAACTCAATAGCATTTAAGTATCTGGTTATTTGTTTTTCTATTTGGTTGAGGCTTTCAATATTGGTGCTTATAACAACGAATTCATCCCCGCCAATACGCGCGATACAGTCAGTTTTACGGGTAATATCCTTTAAGCGGTCGGCTATTACGGTTAATACAAAGTCGCCTACTATATGGCCGTGAGTATCGTTTATTGGCTTAAGTTTATCTAAGTCAAAATATAAACATGCCACTTTAGTGTTCTCTTGTTTAGCTTTGCTAAACTCACACTCAGCAAAATTTATCAGGGTGTTACGGTTTGCAAGCCCTGTTAAATAATCGGTTTGAGCTAGTTTCAGTACTTCTTTTTCAGCGATAATACGCTTTGAAATATCAAAATTAATACCGACTATACTATCACCATATACTCGACCATCAGCGTTTATATAACGTATTGCTCCACAGGGCAGTATAATTTTAAATTCGGCATGAAACTTTTCATTGGCTGCTATTGCCTTGGTCAGCCTATTCGTAACATCATCATAATCATCTGGATGAATTGTTTTAGACCATGCAGTATAATTACCAGAAAAAGTACTCTTTTTAATGCCATAAAGAGTGTACATCCAGTCATCCCAAATAAGCACATTGGTTTTAAAGTTCCATTCCCATATGCCCGCATTAGCCGCATCTGCTGCTAATGCTATTCGATGATGCAAGCTATCTAGCTCAACTCTAGCTTCTCTGAGCTCAGTAATATCTTCAGCAATACCAAGCAAAAATTTAGCCTTACCCATACTATCTTTTATAATCACTTTATGAGTACGTAAATAGCGAGTTGTTCCATTTATGGTTACGGGCTCTTCGTTAATTGTTATCGAATTGTTGGAGTTCAATACTTTGCGATCTGCTTTTACAAAAAACTTTGCTTGCTCTGCTGGAAATATATCAAAGTCATTTAGTCCAATAAGCTGTTCTTGTGATTTACCAAGTAACTTTTCAGCGGCTTTATTTACATGGCTATAATTTAGGTTCTTCGCTTGTTTAATAAACAAAATGTTAGGTAGGGTATCAAATATAGTTTGTGTAAAGGCTTCTTGATTTTGAATATCGGTTAAATCTTTAATTGTAGCTACCAAAGGGGCGTTAGATAACTCGCTTATGGGGTTGATTGCGATTGTTATGGGAAATACTTGCCCACATTTATTGCAACCTTGTAATAATTGGCTTTTTCCAAAACTGGATTGCTCTTCATTAAATGAATGATAAAATTTTGCATGCTTTTTTGGCAGCAATATAGCAATATTTTTGCCAATTAATGCCTGTTGTTCAAAACCAAATACTTTAGCGGTTGCAGGGTTAGCAAATTCGATAATGCCTTGGCGATCAAAGCAAATCACTACGTCTTGCACTGTATTTAGTACTGCTTTTAATTTTGCCGATAACAAGCTTCGGGCACGTAATTCCATACTGCCTACTAAGAATAAGCTCAATACTAGCACTACAAGTATAATCACTTGTGCAAGCTCTGCACTGTTATCATTTGCAAGGTAGGTTGTATGGCTCGATTCAAATACATTCATAGAGAGCATACCAATATAATGCATACCCGAAATAGCACTGCCCATTACCAGCGCTGCTAAGAAGTTAACTCGTTTTTGTTTATTTTGCGTTGTTTGGCGTAATTCATTTATTTTTAAAGCTAAGCCCGAAAGTACTACGGCAATAAATACAGAGAGCGTAAATAGGGTGGGTTCATAAGCCATATGCGCTGGCATTATCATGGCTATCATACCTACGTAATGCATACTGCCAATACCTAAGCCCATAAGTACACTTCTAAACCATAAGTGTTTAAAACGTTGTAAATTAGGGGATATAACAAAATAACTAGCAAATATACTGGGTAAAATTGAAAGGAGTGTTATAGGTATATCGTAACTGACAGGAATAGGGAGTTGATAGGCTAACATGCCAACAAAATGCATTGCCCAAATACCAGCACCTAAAAAGCAAGATGACAGTAAGATCCAAAAAAGCTTTTCATTTTTAAGTTGCGCGCCTTTGATACGAGCAGAAAGCAAAAATGAAATATAAGATGAAAATACCGCTGTAAATACAGATGCTAAAACAAGTATGGGGTCATATTTGGCTGTGATCACCGCTGCTTTGAGCATTTCTGGCGTTACAAAATGTAGCGTTAAATGATTAGTCAATGTGCTCCCTCACCTTGATTATAAGCTCTAAGGGCCTATTTATGAATAACTTAAGTATAGTATACAAATATAGTGTTGACCATTAAATGCTTAACTGAAAAATATCGATTTAGGTTATTTTAGTGCTATTAATTGGAGATTTCTTTTAACTTGAATAGTATTAAAATGGTGGGTTAGGTAAGTGCCATTGCTGCACTTACCTATAACTAGAGTTTAAATAGCTTAGCTAAATCAGCTTTTAATCAAGTGTTTGTACACCACCACCATTTACAAAGAGTATTTGTCCACTTACCCATTTTGAAATAGGCGCTGCAAAATAAAGTACTGCACCGGCAATATCTTCAGCTTCACCTAAGCGCTCTAAAGGAGTATGAGCTAACATTCTTTTTTCTATTTCAGGGGTAAGTACTTTTTTAAGTGCATCAGTACGTACAGCACCCGGGCCAATAGCATTAATGCGTATTTCAGGGCCATAGTCAAAAGCAAGGTTTTTAGTCATATGGTTAACAGCCGCTTTTGATGAAGCATAGGCACTAATAGCTGGGCTGTTGTTAACGCTCGCCATAG
Source organism: Pseudoalteromonas translucida KMM 520 (assembly GCF_001465295.1). Classification (NCBI taxonomy): domain Bacteria; kingdom Pseudomonadati; phylum Pseudomonadota; class Gammaproteobacteria; order Alteromonadales; family Pseudoalteromonadaceae; genus Pseudoalteromonas; species Pseudoalteromonas translucida. The sequence goes on from NZ_CP011035.1 coordinate 658,830, forward strand.
AAGACATATTAATTATACTGCCATAACCGCTATCTTTCATGTGGGGGGCCACTAACTGGCAAAGTCGCCACATGCTAAATACATTCATATCAAATACGTGTTTAAACTGTGCTACTTCAATATCGTAAGGACTTTCTTTGCCTGCACCACCACCGCCAACATTGTTAACTAGTACGCTGATGCTGCCAAATGCATTTATGGTGTTTTCAACTAAGGCTACGAGATCTTCATCTTTGGTCACATCGCATTTTAAAGCGATGGCTTTATAACCCTCAGCATTAATGGCATCCGCTGTTGCTTGTGCGCCTTCAAAGTCGTAATCAGAAACAACCACATTAGCGCCATTTTCGGCTAACATTTTACAGCTTGCTTGGCCAATACCATGTGCGCCACCAGTAACAATGGCTGTTTTATCTGTCAAATCTAATAAAAGTGAGTTTTTCATATTTTACCTCTTTTAATTAACAGTAATTGTTTAAAACATGAGTTTAAATAATCTGAGCTCAGGTTGAATATTAAAATACATTACTGCAGATGTATGTGAGCTGATACTCACTTTATGCAAATTATGAATCTATTTACATATCATCAGTTATAGAGCGCACGTCTTATGCAGTAGATTGGGTATGATAAAAGTATACGGCCAGATAATATTTTACATTAGCTGGCCGTATATTTTATTTACTTTGCAATATTTAGTTAATTCCCTTAGGCATTAACTGGCGTGCGTTCATCTTTTTTAACGCCCATAAAAATAGCGTAAAGCACAGGTATAACAATTAAGGTTAGTAATGTGGCAAAGAGTAGGCCAAATACTAATACAACCGCCATTGATTGGAAAAACGCATCAAAATAAAGCGGTATTACCCCAAGTACTGTTGTGAGTGTTCCCATCATTACCGGCCTTACTCGGCTATTAGCCGAATCTACAATGGCATCATAACGTGGTTTACCTTGCTTAATTTCCTTATCCATTTGATCAACCAATACAATAGCGTTTTTAATGAGTAGGCCAGATAAAGAGAGCAATCCTAGTATCCCCATAAACTCAAGTGGAGTTTGAGTTGTTACCAAGCCAAATACCACGCCTATAAGGGCCAGCGGTACCACAAGCCAAATAATAATAGGTTGTTTTAAAGCATTAAATAACACCACTACAATTAGCACCATGGCTAAAAGACCAAGTGGTAGTGTTGATGCAAGCATTTCATTTGACTCTTTTGATTGCCCATACTCACCATCCCACTCCAGTGTATAACCGGCAGGTAAATCAATCGCTTCTATTTGTGGCCTTACTCGATTAAATAATTCAGATGCAAGCTGCCCAGGAAGTGGGTCGGCTTGTGCCTTAATTGTCCACATTCTATCTTCGCGCTTTAAAATACCATCACGCCATACGGTTTTAAATCCATTAGTAACTTGCTCTAATGGGATTGTTTTGCCTGTAATTTGGCTAGGAATTTGAATGTTGCCTATATCATTAACATTTGAGCGCTCTTTAAGGGGAGCTCTAACAATAATAGGAATTAATTCTTCGCCTTCTCTATATTGACCAACCATTTTACCAGAAAAGTTTTGTTGTAACGCTTCAGCAATTGCTTTGCGTGTTACACCTGCACGCTGGGCATTAATTGGCGAGTATTGCGGTTCAATAACCCTTACTTGTTGGCGCCAAGTATCTTTAATTGAGAGGGCACCGCCGTCCTCAATCATGATTGCTTTCGCTTTATCGGATAACTCACGAATAACGGCGGGTTCTGGCCCTTTAAATGTAGCCTCAATTTTAGAACCACCTCCGGGTCCCATTACAAAACGCCATACTTTGCCTTGCGCTTCTGGGAAGGTGTCATCTATATACGCTTGTACTTTAGGGATCATAGTATCAAGCACTCTATAATCATCTACTTTAGCTAATATTTGGCCGTAAGAACTGTTTGGCGATTCTGCCCCATAAATAAGCATAAATCGTAAACCGCCACCACCAATTAAAGTTTGTACGCCCTCAATACTCTCTTGTTGTTGAATAAAGGATTCAAGCTTGATCATATCTTTTTTGGTTTTTTCGATATCGGTTCCTTGCGGTAACCAAAAATCTACTACCATTTGTGGTGTTGTAGAGGCTGGGAAAAAACCAGACTTTACAAACTGAAATCCCCACATTGATGCACTAAAAGTAAATATCACTACAGCAACGGTTAGCCAGCGATGATTAAGCGAGCTAACAACAATTGATTGGTATGCCGCCATAATCATATTAGGCTTAGCCGTTGTAGATGTGTCTTTATCTTGTTCTTTAAACAAGCAAAAACAAAATAGTGGCGTAAGGGTGATTGCAAATAACCAACTATAAAGTAAAGAAATTAAAATAACCCAAAATAAATGCCCAGTAAATTCGGCAGTATCACCCGGCGCTAAACCTATAGGTGCAAAGGCCACAATACCTACCAAAGTGCCGCCTAATAAGGGCCACTTTGTTTGCTTTACAACTTCAGATGCAATTTCTAGCTTTTTGCGTCCTTGTTTGGTACCAACCAGTATTCCTTCGGTGACAACAATGGCATTATCAACCATCATCCCTAAAGCAATAATTAACGCCCCAAGTGAAATTCGGTGCATGGGTATGCCGCTAAAGTCCATGGTTGCTAGGGTGGCAAAAATAGTCAGTAGTAATACTGCACCTATAACAAGCCCAGAGCGCAGCCCCATAAACACAAGTAAAGTAACAACAACAATAATTAGTGCCACAATTACATTTACTACAAAATTATCTACTGATGCCTGAACAACTTTACCTTGATGATAATATTCATGCACTGTAATACCAATAGGTCTCACGTTTTCTGCTTGTTTAACGCGCTCATCTACGCGCTCAAACACTTTAACAACGTTAGTACCAAGCACACTGGCAACGCCTAAAGAAATTGCCGGTTGCCCGTTGTAACGTACAAGTTTAGTTGCTGGGCTTTGAAAACCACGATATACATTAGCAATATCTTTTAAATATATAGCTTTACCGTCATTGGTGGCGCTCACTAATAGATTTTGTATTGTTTCAATAGAATTAATAGAGCCGGTTGGATCTATAAAAATACGTTGATCACCAATTTGCGTATTACCGGCACTTATTACTGTATTTTGCTTATCTAAAATTGAATAAATATTACTGATTGAGCTACCTAAAGTGGCCAAATCTTCACGGGCTATTTCAACAAAAATACCTTCTTGTTGAACACCGGTCATGGCTACTTTAGCAACGCCTTTAACTTGTAAAATATCACTTTGCAGGTTTTTAGCGTAAGCATGCAGCTCATCAGGGGAGTAACCCTCGGCTGTAATTAAATAGCTTAAACCATATACATCGCCAAAATCATCATAGATTTGCGGTGTACCTGTACCAGGTGGGAGGGAAGGGCGAGCATCATTAATTTTATTTCTTAGTTTGGTCCATATAATCTGTAGCTCAGACTTTGTCGGCGAAAACTCCGATTTAATCTCAACTTTGATCTCAGACATACCCGATGAAGAGGTAGACGATATGGTATCAATTTCCTGCAGCTCTTGAATTGCACGCTCTAAAGGCTCGGTTACTTCTCGAGCTACCTCTAAAGGGCTTGCACCAGAATAAGGAACAAATACTTGTGCGGTACGAATTATAAATTCAGGGTCTTCAAATCGTGCCATGTTTTTATATGAAGAAAAGCCAAAGCCTAACGTCAGTATTATAATTATGGTACTAATTAGTTTGTTATTAATAGTCCACTTTGCTAAATCCATTACTCAAGCTCCTATGACTTAGTCCAAGCGCGTACTTTCATACCATCGGTTACATAATTTGCACCAGCACCAACAATTACATCGCCGGCTTTTATACCACTGGTAACAACAAGTTCTTCACCAATACCGTTTACTAAGGTGACAACCGTTTTACTCACGATCATAGATTCACTTACTGTCCATACATAGTGCTGGCCATTTTCTTCAAAAATAGCAAATGTAGGCAGAGTAATTTCATTTTTAGTCGATTTATTATCAAACTCGATACGTAAACTGGCATTCATGCCTGGTAAAATATTTAGATTTTGCGGTACAGCAAATGAAAACCTAACCTCATAAGTTTGGCTAGACGTATCAGCTTCTAAATTAGCGCGACGAAATGTAGCAGGAATAGGAGTATTAGCAGCTGATTCTAAAAGTACAAAGGCACGGCTGCCCGTGCGCGAGTCAACGGTGGCAACAATAGAAGATGGAATATTAACAACCACTTCCATTTCGCCTTTACCAAATAAAGTAACTATATGTTGGCCCGCATTTACATTCTCCAGCGCTTCTACGGGTACAGCGGCTACAATTGCATCATAAGGGGCAACTAAAGTGCTGTCTGTTAGTGCTTTTTTTGCTGAGTCATAGCGAGATTGAGCCACCTCTTTTTTCGATTTTAGCTGCTCTATATCTCTAGCCGAAATTACGCCATCTTTAGAGAGTTTAATTCCGCGATTAAAGTCATTATTAGCTGTTTCATACTGTATTTTTGTAGAGTTTACTTCGTTAACAAAGTTACGTTTTTCTAACGATGCCAGTTCGTCACCTTTTAATACGGATTGCGCTGCAATGACATTGAGTTTTTCTATTTTACCGCCAACCTGAAACGCCAGCTTTGAGCTTTTTATCGCATCGACAGTGGCAGGGTAAGTGAGAATGTTTGATTGCGCAGTATCTTTAATGGTAATTAATTTAACTGGCTTTGGAGCCTTTTCAATTTTTGTATCTACTTCAGGCTCAGAGCAGCCCGACAGTAGTACTGCTAATGCAATGCTTAGCGTATATCGATTTTTTACTACGTGTTTCATATTCATATTTTATGCCTTTTATAAAAATCAGGTACGCTTAAATTATATAAATCGGTAAACTTACAACAAATTGTGTAACTATTGGCGAGCTTGCTAACCTTATTGTTTATAAGGGTATCACCATTACTTTTATTACCTTCCCAACGAGTTTGAATAATTGTACCAAATCGATTGAGTGTAGTTATGCTGTTATTAGAAGTAAACGCTATAAAGCCTAATACTGCAATTATAATTGTTATTACAATGTTAAATTAATATTTGCTTTATAAGGAGTGTACTTTAGCGCATATTTTAAGAATAACATTGTAAATTCAATACGTTAATATATCTGTATGTTAGTGTTTTATTTTGTATGATTATGTAATTCAAACGTACACTCAGTTGATAAAACAATATCAATAAGATACAGCGTTAATATTGCAAGCGAGATAAAACCAATTTTTATGATGTTGTTACTTTAACGGATTAGCAGGCAAAGATTAAAAAGTTTGGTCAAGACTCGCAAGTCTGTGATCGTAAATTTAACTATATGAGTATAAAAATAATTAGTGATGTTCACGAAATTAAATTTGCCTTAGTCAGGTCTGTTAAGTGCTAGTAATCCGTTTTTAAAATTACAGATAAATGTAATTATCCTTCAATATAAAGATGTTATTAAAAATATGAAAAAACCCAATATATTTCGTAAGCTTGCTCTGCTTATCATTATTTCACTATTTGCTACTACTATACTGTATTTTGGCGGCGTATTTAGTAGTGGGGTTACAGCCCAACGCTTTGTAAACTTACAGCAAGGGGGAAATCCTCACCCTACTTTTCGTCGCGCCCATGCCAAGGGCATTTGTATAGCGGGGTCATTTGAATCAAACGGCGCTTTAGCTAGTTATTCACAAGCACAAATTTTTAACTTGGGTTCCACACCACTTTTAGGGCGTTTTTCAGTTGCAGGAAACAACCCTACCGCGCCTGACTTAAAAGCACCCGTGCGTAGTTTAGCATTTACATTAACTGCAAATGCTAATCAAGAATGGCGTGTGGCAATGAACACACCACCAGTAATGGCAGTGGCTACACCAACTGCTTTTTTTGAGCAATTACAAGCGCTATCACCCGACCCAGTAACAAAAAAACGTAGCCCCGAAAAAATAAAAGCATTCTTTGACGCTCACCCAGAAAGCGCAGCGTTTAATAAATGGAAAGCCAGTTATGTGCCAACCCATAGTTTTGCTACTGAAACCTACAACAGTATCAATGCTTTTTACCTTGTAGATGAGCAAGGTAAAAAACGGGCAGTACGTTGGATTGCTAAGCCGCAAAGTACTGCTAAAAGCAGTGCACAAATTGATTTAGATTCTAATGATGCACTACAGCAGCAATTAAGTGATGAATTAGCAATTGGACCGATTAAGTTTGATCTTATTTTTACCTTTGCAGATGCTAGTGATGATGAAAATAATCCTACTATTTTGTGGCCAGAGTCACGTAAATCAATTAACGCAGGTACAGTTGCTATTACACGTTTTCAAGCACAAGAGGGTGGCCAATGTGCGAATATGAACTTTGATCCACTTGTTTTACCTATAGGCATTGAGCCAACTGCAGATCCTATTTTACGTGCCAGAGCATCTAGTTACGCTGAGTCATTTCGTCGTCGTGCTAAAGAAGTACTTTTAAATAATTAATAATAGGGAATGTAGTATGAAAACAGTAACTAAGTACTCACCAGCCAGTATGCTTATTCATTGGACAATGGCAGTATTAATTATTTCGATGTTGTTTTTAGGTTTATCTATGGTGCAAAGTTTAGCTGTTTGGCAAATAGAGGCAGTGTTATTACATAAGTCGTTTGGGGTTTTAGCATTGTTTTTAGTATGTATTCGATTAATAAACAAAGCGCTTACTACTAGCCCTAAACTCCCCAGTAGCGTTGCAAAACCACAAGCACTTGCGGCGCACCTCACGCAATTAGGGTTATACACAACGATGATTCTAATGCCAATATCGGGCTGGTTAATGCAAAATGCAGATGGCAGAAATATCAGTTTTTTTGGCTTGTTCAGCCTGCCAAACTTACTTGAGAAGAATATAAGTTATTATGGCTTTTTGCGTGAATCGCATGCAATTATAGCGGTTTTATTCCTGCTATTGATTTTTATGCATGTGAGCGCAGCGCTATACCATGGTTTGCTTAAGCAGGATGGGGTTTTATCATCTATGCTACCGGGTAAAAATAAATAACTTATTATTAACTTAGCACTGCAGTATTAAATACAATTGTAAAAAGCACATAAAATAACGTTTATGTGCTTTTTTCGTCTCGCTATACTTATTTAATCATTATCAGAGTTGGTATAAGATGCTAACGCTTGCTCGACACTAAATGCGCCATCGAGCAGTGATTTACCTAAAATAATACCGCCAATCCCCAGCTCTTTGAGCTTTTTAATGTCATCAAGAGAACTTACGCCACCAGATGCTTGTACTTTAATAGTTGGGTTATGCTTAATTAAATCCTCGTACAGCGCGAACGATGGGCCGGTCATGGTGCCATCCTTACTGATGTCCGTACATAAAAAATCAATAACACCTAAGTTAGCATAAAAATCTACTAGCTCAAGTAAACCAAACTCAGATTCAGTTAGCCAACCATGGGTTGCCGGTGCCCAGCCATAGGCTGTTTTATTTACATCAAGGGCAATAACAAAGTGCTCTGCGCCAAACTGCTCAATCCAGGCTTTAACTTGTTCGCGTTTTTCAACCGCCATTGAGCCAATAACCACTTGGCTTGCGCCGGCTTTTAGCCAATCACTTACATCTTGCTCACAGCGAATGCCACCGCCAACTTGATACGGCACATTAAGTGCTTTTGTAGCCGCTTGAATGTGTTGCCACTGTTTTTTACTTGGATCGCGGGCACCTTCTAAATCAACTAAGTGAAGTTTACCTGCGCCGCTGTCGGCGTATTCTTTTAAACGCGCGCCTAACTCGAATGGGTAAAACTGTACAGTTTCGTATTTGCCTTGGTATAAGCGCACAATTTGATTTTGTAATACGTCTAATGCTGGAATAATCACAGTGTGTCTCTTTATTAATAGATGATGGGCAGCCTATAGCTGCCAATCAATAAAGTTTTGTAATAAACGCGCGCCTATTTTAGCGCTGCGCTCTGGGTGAAACTGCATGCCGGCATAGTTATCTTTAGCCACTATGGCCGAAAAACGTTGTCCGTACTCGCCACTTACTAATGTGGCGTTGTTTACCGTGTGCGCAAAGCTGTGTACAAAGTACACTTGCTCGTCGGGTGTTAGTCCTTTTGTTAAGGCATGTTCTTTATTAATGGTTAAATTGTTCCAGCCCATATGCGGTGATGTAAGTTGGCCTACATCAAGTGCTGTTACATGCCCAGGTATTTTACCTAAGCACTGCACGTTACCTTCTTCGGTACTTTCGCACAGTAATTGCATACCTAAACAAATGCCCATAAGCGGGCGCTGGTATTCGTTTATAGCGTGTTGCCAACCGTTATCTACTAAGCGTTTCATGGCAACCGAAGCATGACCAACACCGGGTAATATAGCGCGCTCAAAACCCGCTAATTGCTCTGGAGAGGTAATTACAGTTGGCGTTTGCCCTAAACGTTCAAAGGCAAAACGCACTGAGTTTATATTAGCGCATCCGGTATTTATTATCGCAATCATAAACACCCTTTAGAGCTAGCAGTTTGCTGGCTAATATCTTGCGCTATTGCCATGCGCAGTGCGCGAGAAAAAGCTTTAAATAAGCCCTCTACTTGATGATGGCAGTTACCGTCGCTTACCGACAAAATTAGGCTAATTGCGGCGTTATCGCTTAAACTTTTGAAAAAGTGCTCAACCATTTGAACATCTAAATCGCCTGCTTTTTCGCGGCTAAAGTTAGCGTTAAGTACAAACGAAGCACGACCCGATAAATCAATTTGAGCTTCGGCTTTACATTCATCCATTGGCAGGGCAAACCCATAGCGAGCAATTTGCGATTTAGTGCCTAAGGCTTGTTTAAGTGCAACACCTAAAGCAATACCTATGTCTTCAACAAGGTGGTGCTCGTCTATGTGTAGATCGCCTTTGGCTTTAATGTTTAAACCAATGTTGGCGTGGGTGCGAATTTGATCAAGCATATGATCAAAAAAGCCAAGGCCGGTGTCTATACTGCCGTTTTTAGTTTGATCTAAGTTTATTGCTACATCTATTTGGGTTTCTTTGGTATTACGTGTAACGCGGCCCTCGCGGTTCGCGGTAGTTAGTTTAGTAACTATTGCACTCCAATCACCATCGTATAAAATACCTTCGCAACATAAGTTTTGCGCCAGGCCTATATCAGTTTCACGATCGCCAATTACAAAAGAGCGCGCTAAATCTACTTTGCCAGAGCGCATTAACTCGGTAAGTAAACCTGTTTTAGGTTTACGGCAATCGCAGTTTTGCTCGTTAAAGTGTGGACAAATTAATACATCGTCAAAGCTAATGCCTTGGCTTTGTAGTATGTCCATCATTTTGTCTTGAGCTAGGTCAAAATCTTGTGTGGGGAAGCTATCGGTGCCTAAACCATCTTGGTTAGATACCATAACTAAGCGATAGCCTGCTGCTTGTAATTGTAATAATGCGGGCATTACACCGGGTAAAAACGCCAGCTTTTCAAGGCTATCTACCTGTTTATCGGTAATTGGCTCTTCTATTATGGTGCCGTCGCGGTCAATAAATAAATAGGGGTTACTCATGATACTTCCTGTTGTGCTGAAATTGCTGAGGCTGTTGGCACTGCTAGGCCATCGAGCCAAATTTTTACTTGTTTAAGTTCTTGTTCGCTACCAATTGAAATGCGTAGCCAGTCGTTTTCACCATATAAGGTAAAAGCGCGCATAACCAAACCTTGCTCAAGTGCGATTTTAAAATAGTTTTTATCGGCTAACTTTAAAGTAACAAAGTTACCTTCACCAGTTAGAATTTTTAATACAGCTGGCGATTCACTTAGCCACTGTACAAGTTTAGCTTTTAAAGTGTTTAAAATAATCACTTGGCGACGCATTGAGGTAATTGCGTCAGGGGCAATTGCTTGCGCTGCAATACTCGCTACTACACCAGATACCGGATACGGCGCTATTACTTTACGAATTGGTGCAAGAGTTGCTGCTTGTGCAAGCGTAAAACCGGTTCTAAGGCCTGCCAGTGCAAAAGCTTTTGAAAGGGTACGTAGCACCACTACATTACTAAACTGGTTTATTAATTTTGTAGCACTTTGCTCTGGGCAAAATTCTATATAGGCCTCATCAACAATAACCAATGCTTTATCTGCAAGTGCTGTGGCAATTGCTGTCACTTTATCAAGTGGGGTTAAGCTGCCAGTGGGGTTATTTGGGTTACAAATAAATACCAGTTTTGAACTACCAACCGCATCTACTATTTCATCAACACTGCCATTTAATAATAGCGCTTGTGTTAGTGCGTTAATGGCGACATTGTGGGTATCGGCAGTAACTTTATACATACCGTAAGTTGGCAAAAATAGTGCAATGCTGTCTTTTGCGCTTTCGCAGTATGTTCGTACTAAAAGCTCTATGCCTTCGTCGGCACCACGGGTCATTAGCACGTTTTCGCTTTCAAGCTCTGCATACGCAGCGTAGCGATCAATAACCAGTTGTGGTTGTGGATCTGGATAGCGATTTAAATCTTCAATACTCATCTGGATGGTTTTAGCATACGGACTTTCGTTGGCATTTAACCAAGTTGTGCCGCTTAACTTTTCACTTTTAGCTGAGCTGTAGGCAGCAAGCGCTGCAATATTTGCTGGTAATAAGCTATTAGCTTGCGTGCTCTCATTGCTCATTTTTAATTGCCTCTAAGCGAATTGAAACCGCATTTGCGTGAGCATCAAGGCCCTCGGCATTTGCAAGGGGTAAAATAGCTTTTGCAAGCTGGGTTAAACCACTTTTACTAATTGTTTGCACTGTATAGGTGCGAAAAAAATCAAGTAAGTTCAAGCTAGAATAGCTTGCGCTGTAACCATAGGTTGGTAATACGTGATTAGTTCCTGAAGCGTAATCGCCCGCCGACTCAGGCGTATAATCGCCCACAAATACTGATCCCGCGTTTTTAACTTTATCTAGGTATGGGGTTGAGTCAGCTAGTTGTAAAATTAAGTGCTCTGGGCCATATTGCGCCGATACATCAAACGCTTGTGCAACTGAATCAACTAAAATAAGTGACGAGTTAGCTAAGGCTTGCTCGGCGGTTTCTTTGCGGCTTAAGTTAGCCAGTTGACGAGTAAGCGCTTGCCGAGTTTGTGCAATAATGCGTTCGCAGTTACATAATAAAATAACTTGCGAGTCAGCACCGTGCTCTGCTTGAGAGAGTAAATCGGCAGCAATAAATTCTGGATTTGCACGCTCATCAGCAATAACCAGTACTTCTGAGGGGCCTGCAGGCATATCAATGGCCATGCCTGGTACAGTTTGCGCCACCAGTTGCTTAGCCATAGTGACAAAGCTATTACCCGGGCCAAATATTTTATTCACTTTAGGCACCGACTCTGTACCATAAGCCATTGCTGCAATTGCACCTGCACCACCACTTTCTATCAAAGTAGTAATGCCGCATAACTTAGCTGCATATAAAATAGCGGGGTTAATGGCTTTATCACCTTGTACAGGTGTAGCAAGCACAACGGTTTTTGCACCGCTTAATTGGGCTAATACACCTTGCATAATAACCGACGATGGCAGCGGAGCACTGCCACCGGGTACATATATACCAACAGCTTCGATGGCTTGATATTTCAGTTCACACACAACGCCCGGTTGGGTCGATAATTTGATATCTTTAGGTAATTGCGCTTCATGAAAACATTTTACATTTGCATAAGCGGTATCAATGGCATACTTAAGATCTGCACTGAGCGCCTGTTCAGATGCATTTATTTCATCAAGCGGCACACGTAAACGTGGGTTGGCTCTATTATCAAACTCTTTAGCCATGCTTAGTAAAGCCTCGTCGCCTTGCTCTTTTACCTTAGCTAAAATAGTTTTACATATAGCTTCAACCTTAGTGCTGGCCGAAACTGCAGGGCGTGTTAGCGCCGCTGCTTGTGCTTGTGAAGATTCCTCATTCCAACGAAGCATGTTACTTACTCCATCATTTTTTCAATAGGCATAACTAAAATTGAGTTAGCACCTAGGGCTTTTAACTGCTCCATGGTTTCCCAAAATAAAGTTTCGCTGCTTACCATGTGCAGTGCTACGTAATCATCACTACCGGCAAGCGCAAGTAGGGTAGGCTGACCAGAGCCAGGCAAAATTTCGCAAATTTCTTCAAGCTTATTTTTTGGCGCGTGTAGCATAATGTATTTGCTTTCTTTAGCTTGTCTAACACCACGTAGGCGCGGCATAAGCTTATTAATAAGTGCTAATTTGTCGGCATCTTGAAGGTCTTTATTTTGAATTAAACAAGCGTTTGATTCTAAAATAGTATCGCCTTGCATTAAACCATTCGCTTCAAGCGTTGCGCCAGTAGAAACCAAATCACAAATTGCATCAGCAAGGCCTGCACGTGGTGCTACTTCAACCGAGCCGGTAAGCATAACCGTGCTGGCGTTAATGCCTTCGCGTTTTAAGTACTGTTTTAAAATTTCAGGGTAGGTGGTAGCAATGCGTTTGCCTTCAAACCAGCTTTTGTCTTGCTTACCAAGCTCTTGTGGCCACGCTAGTGCTAGGCGGCAGTAGCCAAAGTCTAGTTTAGACAGTTTAGTTACTTCGCTTGGGATACCTTGGCGTAAACGCTCTGCTTGCACTTCTACTAGTACGTTTTCACCCACTATGCCTAAATCACATACGCCTTCCATTACTAAGCCTGGAATATCGTCATCGCGCACACGCAATACATCAATTGGCATATTAGTTGAATGTGCAATTAAGCGTTGTTCACGAAGATTAAGTTTGATACCTAGCTGTTTAAGTAGCTCTTGGCAATCTTTAGAAAGGCGGCCGCCCTTTTGGATGGCGATACGTAGACGATTACTGTTGTTCATTATTCATTTTCCTTTAATTTAAAAACTAAAAACCCCGAGGCGGAACCTCAGGGCGAAAATGAATCAATTTTTTATGACTCGCCAGAGGTTCCTTTTAGGAATAACCTCTCAGCGAAAGACCTGACAGGTTATTCCGATGAATGGTGGTGATGTACTGATGTCAGGTTTAAGCGCATTTTTTGTCCTATTTAACAAACGTTTGTATAGTTAACGTGTGTTGTTATGTATCTCGATTTGTGCGTATTATAAAAACATAAAGCAGCATAATATGGCAAGCCTTTTTTTGTATAATTAAAGAATATGTTATAACCGCCGATATAAACTAGGATTAATGTATATTAACTTAAGCTTTAAAAGCGCATACCATAAATAGGTTTTGGTATTGAAGGAGGATGTATGGATATTATGATCCCCTACTTAGGGCCAATTACGCGTTTAGCGCTAGAGCCTAAAGGGGCTTTTTATATTGCGGGCGTAAAACAAGGACCGAGTACTAACAAAGTTGCGTTAGAAGAGCGTAAAAAACGTGAGTTAGAAAAAAAACAAAAGCTTTCACTGATCAGCGAAAATACTGATAACTCGGGTATTAAAAAAGATGAAGACGGTACGCCGCACTTAGATACGTGGGCGTAAGTTGTTAAGCTGGTTATTAAGCGCAGCTATAAAACAGCAAAGGCCTAAAATTAGGCCTTTGCTGTACACCTAAAACTACTTTTTACTACTGCCTTTTAAAATGTAAAAAGCGAATATAGCAACTACAATGAGCTGGGCAATAACCCCCTCCCATGTAGATTTTACCCCTAGCCACACAATATCAATATTAACTGCCAAGCCTGAAATAGATATAATATCTGCTTCTTGTAGTGCAGTAATTGCTTTACCCATAAGCACAAACGACAGTGCAAAGAGTAAATATGTGGTAATTGCAAAAAACTTAGCAATTGGTAGTTTAATTGAATATTTGATCAGTACCCAAGTGATCAGCCCAAGTATTGCCAGCGCTATAACAAAGCCCATAGCTATTGATGAATATTGCTCTGGGGTGCTTTGAGTTAAAAGCGATTGATAAAATAAAACAGTTTCAAAAACTTCACGATACACAGCAATAAACGACAGACCAGCTAACCCCCACAGTGTTCCCGATTCTAAACGTTTATTAATATTATCTTGAATATAAGCCTGCCATTGTTGTGCACTGGTTTTGCTGTGCATCCACACGCCAACATAAAGCAAAATAACAGCGGCAAACATAGCGCCTACGCCTTCCATTACTTCACGACTGGCCCCACTAATTTCAATTAAAGACTGTGCTGCGGCCCACGTTAAACCTCCGGCAATAAGTGCCGTTATCCAGCCTATATGCACGTATTTAAGCGCGTCTTGACGCTGAGTTTTAATAAGTACCGTCATTAATGCCAATACCACTAACAAAGCTTCTAGGCCTTCGCGTAGTAATATAACCAAACTAGCCCAGAGCAAAGCGCTGTTGGTTAATTTAGTATTACTGAGCAGCTTACCTGCTTGTTCAAGCTGAGTAAGCGCCGCTGTAATTTGCTTGGCTACTATTGCGGTATCTTTTTCTTGTTTAAGTGTTTTACGCAACGCCATTAATTGCACTTCAATATTTTTACGCAAGGTTTCATCGTAAGCATTTAAGTTGTTTTCGACTAATTCAAAACCATCTAAGTACGCACTTATGGCCAAATCACTGGCTTGAGAATAGTTACCTAGAGCGTGCGCTTGTTGGGCTGCAATAAGTTGCGAGCGGGCAACAGCAAGTGGATCTTTTTTAGTAGTAAATAAATGCTCAGGATTACCACGTAGCCAGTGCACGTATTGTGTTTGTGCCTCGCTTGAGTTTGCCGTTAGCTGGGCAGGATTAAGATTAACTATTTGTGCAGCGCTAATATTTTGCTCTACATTGGTTGGCTGCTTTACATTTTTAAACGCTAAGCTACCCACATAAAACGCTAACGACCAACGTTGTTGTTCATTAAACTGTGTAAAGGCAACCATAGGGGTGTTATCTAAGCCATTAGTTACAGCATCAAATAATCCCATTAAAGAGCGATTATGCGCACGCTCTGCATCGGTGAAATTAGTTGGCTCTGGTGTTAAATTTTTAGCAAGCGGGCCATTACCTTGACCACTAATACCATGACAAGCAGCGCAATTTTGTTGATACAGAGCTTGAGTTTGTGTAATAGGCAATAGCGAGCCCGGTAGGGATAGCTGCGGCATAAATTTAAGCAGCGCGGCACGAAGATCTGAGCTTACCGCGCGCACATCAACCACACTACCTTTGTTGTAAACGGTTACTTTTAAATTACCAGCAAGCGTTTTTATGTTATTAAATTCACTACCTTGACTGGATAATAAATTGGCTTGATCAACTATTACATTGGAAAATTCAAGCATTTCTTGATATTCATCGGCATCAAGCACTTCACCTTCACCAACGGCTGCGACATAATCAACACCTATATATTCAGCAAGTTGTACTATTTGCTTAAATTTTGTTTGTTGGTTAGGAGATGCAGAAACAGCAAAGCTCGCAAAGACTATAACGAGCAACACGAACATTGTATTAATTTTTTGCTGAGTTATATAAAGGGCATTAAGTAATGAAAAGGGATGCTTTTTGGACATCGATAAGTCCTACGGATGAAAAAACAAAAGTATAATCGTTTTCATTTGCGTTTCAAGGGTTTTGTGCTAGATAAACAAAAAATAACAGCATTAATTATATAATATAAAACAGATCAAATACGCCCCAGAGTAGGCGCTATTTGATCATGTATATTACCAGTTAATTACAGTGAAATAATTGGTTAATTAGCCGTTTTTTTGCTTTGTTCTGCAGATGCAATACTGCTGTGAATAAGTGGTGAAATAGTTAAACCTTGAATAATAATTGAAAAAATCACCACTACATAGGTCACAATAACAATTAGGTTATGTAAATCAGAGCCGCCAATAAAAACTTCTTCACGGGGTATAGCCGCTGCCATGGCTAATGCTAAGCCACCTCTTAATCCGCCCCAGGTTAATATTTTAACGCTGTGCTTGTCGTAACTTCTAAACTGTTTAAATAATACAAAGGGGGCACCTACACTAATAAAACGGGCTATAAGCACAGCAGGTACCATGAGTAAGCCTACGCCAATTTCACTTAGTGTAATAGGCATGGTAACTATGAGCATGCCAATAATTAAAAACAGTAGCGCATTTAAAAAGCTGTCAGTGGCATGCCAAAAGTCTTTTACATAACGGGTATCTTCCGGTCCTGTGCGTTCAGTGGCTTTAGAGCGAGTAATATTGCCTAATAAAATACCGCTGGTTACCATAGCAAGCGCGCCCGATATTTCCCATAAATTGGCCGCTGCAAATCCTGCGCTTGGGATAGTGAGGGTAATAAGTAAGCGAATATTTACGTCGCGACTATTAATAATTAAAAAGTGACCAACCAGTGCAATAGCCAAGCCAAACGCTATACCACCAAGGGCATCAACAAAAAACAGCTCTGCTACGTCTTTAAAATTTGCTTCTGTACCATAAAAAGCGACTGAAAAAATAGTCGTAAATATAACTAAGCCAATACCATCGTTAAAAAGTGATTCGCCCTCAACTTGTACCGAAATACCCTCAGGTGCCCGCATTTGCTTAATGATAGCCAGTACTGCAATTGGGTCGGTGGGGCTAATTAATGCACCAAATAATAAACAGTAGATAAAAGGGACTGGCCAACCAAAGGCAGCAAATAAGTAAAAACTTAAATAGCCAACTATAAAAGTAGAAACCAAGGTAGAAAACAAGACTAAAACGGTTATTTCCCAGCGTTGTTTTTTAAGTGCTTGCAGGTTGATTTCTAGTGCGCCGGCAAATAATAAAAAGCCTAGCATGCCTTTAAGAAGTAACTCATTAAAGTTAATACTTGAGACAATTTGGGTCATAGCTAACGCGTTTTGATCGCCCAAAAGCTTAACGGCAATGATCAACAATAATGAAATGACAACCGAGCCGGTGGTAATGGCAATAGTGGTTTGCATTTTAAGAATATATTGATTTGCAAATGCAATAAAAATAGCAAGTGCAGAAAGAAAGCAAATGAGGTACCAAGCATTCATAGATTAACCTTAATTAATTATAAGCGACACACAAAAAGCGAGTTTCAAGGCTGCTATGGTACTCCTGTCATATTAGAGTGTCACAATATTTATAGGCTAATTCGGTGTTTAATTTAACCTTAGTAGCGCAATTGGTTAATAGTAAATGAGCAATTGTTAATAGTGTTGTCATAACTTTAAAGCTAAGTTAGCAATAACGTGTCATGGTAATTTAGGGTAAATAATTAAAATGAAGATTTTATTTTATAAATAGCACCATTAAAGTAAAACTACTTTGTAATTACTTGCCCTTGGTGATTAGCTTACGTAAAATCGCGCTATTATTTATTGTAAAGTGATTGGTATTATCAAACAGCTGTTTAGTGCAACCGGGCCTTTGGCGTTATCTTTAGATGGGTATACACCACGACAGCCACAAATTGATATGGCGGTTGCCGTTGCCGATGCGTTAAAAAACAGCTCACAACTAGTAGTTGAAGCCGGAACGGGCACAGGAAAAACGTTTGCCTATTTAGCCCCTGCGCTTAAATCAAAAGGTAAAACCATCATATCTACGGGCTCTAAAGCCCTGCAAGAGCAGCTATATCATCGCGACTTACCGCAACTCGTAAAAGCGTTAAGTGCTTCTAAAAAAACGGCATTATTAAAAGGCCGAGCAAACTACTTATGTACCTATCGGCTTAATCAGCATGTGGCGCATGTACCTACCGACGATTCTGATGTAATGCACCAATTAGCTATGGTGGCTAAGTTTGCCAGCGAAACACAGTCAGGCGACTTAGCCGACTGTATTGGTATAGAAGATGATGCAAAAGTATTGCCTTATGTAAACTCCACCGCCGACAACTGTTTAGGCAAAGAATGCCCCGACTTTCAAGCTTGTTATATAAGAAAAGCACGCTTAAATGCTGCTGATGCCGATATAGTGGTAATTAACCATCATTTATTTTTTGCTGATATGGCAGTAAAAGACAGTGGCTTTGCGGAGCTAATGCCCACAGCAGATGCTTATATATTTGACGAAGCACACCAATTAAGCGAAATTGCTAGTGATTACTTTGGCGAAAGCGTTAGCACTAAAAAGCTAGTGGATTTAATTAACGATTTACGTGCCATTTATCGTGCCGAAATCCCTGACATGCTGCAGCTAGGTAAAAGCTTAAATAAACTCGAAACCAGTGTTGCCGATTTACGCCTGCAGTTTGGCGTTGATGGCAGCCGTGGTGATTGGCGCGCCAAGCTCAGCGATAAGCAAATTTGCGCCGCATTGCATCGGGTTATTAGCGACCTAGACTTTGTTTATCAGGTATTAAAACTTTGCTTAGACAGAAGCGATAAAATAGAGCACCCGTTTGAACGTGCACTTGCATTTAAAGGCCAGTTGGAGCGGGTATTCGATACCACGCAAACCGGTTTTAGTTATTGGTACGAAACCACTCGCCGTTATTTAACTATTAATATAACGCCATTAAATGTATCAGTTAAATTTGCTAAAATGATGGCCGATACAGGCGCAGGGTTTGTATTTACCTCAGCGACATTGTCGGTCGACAATCAGCTTAGCCACTTTAACGCCAGCCTTGGACTAACACCCAAACAAAGCATGATGGTAGATAGCCCGTTTGATTATCCAAACCAAGCACTGCTGTGTTTGCCGCGTTACTTACCTGAGTCGCACGCAGACAATATGCCCCACGCAATTGTAAAATTAACCCTAGAACTGATTAAGTCGGCTAAAGGGCGCTGTTTTGTGCTTTTTACAAGTTACCGTATGATGCATTTAGTAGCCGAAGGACTTACTACGCAAATAGACTACCCAGTTTATATGCAAGGACAAATGTCGAAACGTATTATTTTAGAAAAGTTTACCCGCCATGGTAACGCAGTGCTATTAGGGACGGCCTCATTTTGGGAAGGGGTTGATGTACGCGGCAGTACGCTAAGCTGTGTTATTATTGATAAGCTTCCTTTTGCTGCGCCAGATGACCCTTTGCTACAAGCTAAAATGCAAGACTGCCAAATGCAAGGAAAAGACCCCTTTGCACATATACAATTGCCGCAAGCAGTTATTGCGCTTAAGCAAGGAGTAGGGCGGTTAATACGCGACAGTAAAGACAAAGGCGTACTTGTAATATGCGATAACCGCCTAGTTACACGCCAATATGGGCAAGTATTTTTAAAGAGCTTACCGCCAATGCGCCGCACGCGAAGCTTAGAAGATGCCAATAAATTTTTACAACAAATTAATTAGAGTAATAAAATGATCAAAAGTAATATTCTTGCCCTTGATGCGTCTACCGAAGCGCTATCAATTGTTTTACATTTTAAGGGGCAAACATTTCATCATTTTGAAGAATGCCCACAGCAGCATAGTCAAAAAATACTGCCATTAATTGATCAGCTATTAGCCAGCGCAAACTGTAAATTAAAAGACTTAGACGTAATTGGCTTTGGTCAAGGCCCAGGTAGTTTTACGGGAGTACGTATTAGTGTAGCTATTGCACAAGGCCTAGCATATTCAACTAAATTACCACTTGTAGGGGTATCTACGTTAGCTATTATGGCGCAACAAGCGTTTGAGCAGCACGGCCACGAAAGTGTTTATCCAAGTATTGACGCCCGCATGGGAGAGATTTACTTTGCGCATTACCAAGCACAAAATGGCTTAATGCAATTAGTTAATCAAGAGTGCGTAATTAAACCTGCGTTGTTAAATCAAGATTATATAGCCAATAGCGCGCCACAATCGGTTGCTGTAGGTACAGGGTTTAAAACATACCCAGATGCGCTGAATGATTTTGATAATGTAGCTATAAATAGCGAGATCACACTGCCCGATGCACGCTACATGCTAGCGTTTGTAGAAGCAGGTTTTTTAGCGGGTAACGTTGTAAAAGCAAGCGATGCACAGCCTAAATATGTACGCGATACTGTTACTTGGAAAAAGCTTCCTGGTCGAGAATAAAAATTAAATAACGAGTATTTGCAAATTGGTTGTTTTTAAATCATAATTTTAAATAGATTAAGATTGGAGACGCGTAATGACGCTGCCTATTGGTTCAGGTTTTTTTACCGGAGATATTCCGGGTAGAGTTAGCTCTGCTAAAGTAGTTACTAATAAATCACAAGGTTTGTTAGAGCATACTGCTGCGCCAAAAACGAATACCGATTATGTTAAAAACAGTCGTGAGGGCGTAGAGTTAGCGAATCAGTTTTTTAAAGCTAACGCAGCAAATACACAATATAATCAAACTATTTACGACCAACCGTCAGCACAAGTAAGCAAGGCTATTTCTACTTATACCGAATTTGCAAATTTAGAACGACGTGCTGAAGTGCAAGATTTAATTGGTGTAGACATTTACGCTTAAATTACTCAAGCTTGACATCCTCCACCACCTCGCCAAGCGCCTGAACAAGTTCAGGAAAGGAGGGGGATTCCGATTAGTTTAAAACCATCGGGGCCTTGTGATCACTCATAAGGCAAGTTCCTGCTTCAACAAGCTGACTAATGTCAATCTCTCCACAGGCTAGAACGCGATGACCTCGCGCTAAAATATTTAATGCGCCAACATGATCCGCATTATCTTGATAACCGCACTTCGCACATTCAAACTTAGACTGCGTTAATCGGTTATCTTTTGATTGATGACCACACGCCGGACACGTTTGACTGGTATGTTTCGGATCAACAAAAATAACCTGACCGCCGAGGCAATCCTGCTTATATTTCAGCATCTCTTTAAACATTCCCCATCCTTGATTGAGAATGACGCGGTTTAAGCCAGATTTTTGTTTCACCATTTTTCCATGCTGCTCACTGTTGCCTTTGCTGTTTTTCGTCATATTTCTAATTTTAAGATCTTCTAGCACGATGATTGCGTGGCTTTTGCTCAACTGTGTTGAGATCTTATGTAATTTGTCATGACGAATATTGGCAACTTTCGTATGAAATGTTGTGATCTTTGCTTTTAATTTTTTCCAGTTACTTGAAAATTTCACTTTTCTAGCAAGTTGCTTCTGTAATCGTTTGATCCTGATTGTCTGTTTACTGGTATCTATCGGCTCCACAAAACTGCCATCAGAAAGGATAATTAGGCGTTTCACGCCTAAATCTCCCCCAATCATGGCGTTTGATGGGTGCTTAGGTGGTGCTACTTCTTGTTCAACTTGGATTGAAACAAACCAGTGCTTTCCTTTTTGTGAAACAGTGACTTTTTAGCTTTTCCTAAAATAGCTTGGCTTTTTCTAACATTAACCCAACCGATTTTAGGTAAAAAAATACGTTTCCCATTCTTGTCGATTTTAAAGCCTTGAGGAAAACTAAAGCTATTCACCTCTCCTTTTTTCTTAAAAGTAGGCATCCGTTTGAGTGGTTGGTTTTTATCGAATGCGTCTTTAAAGGCGCGTTCAAGCTGTTTTAATGTTTGTTGGATAGTTTGTGCTGGCGATAGTGTTAAAAAGCCATACTCCTCGCTTTTTTTCCAAAGTTTGGAAAAGAAATCCAACTCTTGGTAGTAGCAAATTTTTTGTTTATTCTGTAACTTAAATAAGTTAATCGCTAAGGCTTTATTCCACAAGAATCGACAATTTCCCGCATATTGCGCCATTTTAGCGTTAATATCGGGTGTTGTTTTTAAAAGAAATTTATAAGCTTTGCGAATAATCATACTGTTATTATATACAGTCAATCAAAAAGGAACAACCCACTTAGTCGCTTCGCGACTATTGCCTTATATCACCGACCTAAAGGAACGGTGTTTTACGGCAAAAGTTGATAAAATTTAAAAATAAAAAGCCCGAACATATTAGATGCTCGGGCTTTTTGTTTGTTACATATTTATTGTATTTAATAACGTTATTTTTCTATAAATGCGATTAGCTTATCGGCAATGTCAGTATTGTTTTGTGAGCCCGTAAATTGCTCGCTACCTTTACCATAGGCAAATACTTGTACATCAACTGCTGTATGGCCACCGGTTGTCCAGCCAGTAAAGCTGGCATCGTTAATAATACTTTTAATGGCTAAATTTAAAGGCTTTTTACCCATTTTTTTAGCTTGCTCAAGTTTAATTTGGTGCTCAGCACTAAACTCAATATTAGTATTAGCAGACCAAACTGTTTTTAAATTACTGGCATCCATTAATAGCGAGGTTAATTTACCAGCCGAGGCTTTAACGCCTTTAACTATTTCGGTATCCCACTTGTATTGTCCGTGGGCACCAAGTGTTAAACCACCTGTTGAGTGATCTGCGGTAACAATTAAAATCGTGTCTTGGTTTTTATCAACGTATGCTTTTGCTTTTTCGACCGATTTAGCAAAGTCGTCCATTTCTGCCATAGCACAGGCTATATCGTTAGCATGGCCACACCAATCAATTTGGCTGCCTTCAATCATCACAAAAAAGCCTTCTTTGTTTTGGCCATCTAACAAATCAAGTGTTTTAGTGGTTAATCTTGCAAGGCGAGTAGGGTGCTCATCAATTGCGTATGGAAGGCCTTTTTCGGCGTATAAACCAATGGCAGGGAGTTGCGTAATTTGGCCTAGGTTATTAATGTCGTCGGAGTATTGATAACCAGCGGCTTTAAATTCTTCAACTAAGTTACGGTCTTCACGAATAAAATATTTAGTCCCTCCACCTAGCATTAAATCAACGGGTAGCTTGCCAGCAATTTTATTATCTATGTAATCGTTGGCAATTTCATCGTAGTTACCGCGAGATTCATTATGAGACGCAAAGCTTGCCGGTGTGGCGTGGTTAATTTGCAAAGTAGCGACAAGTGCAGTGGTCATACCGCGCTCTTTTGCAATTTCTAACATCGTTTTAACGGGCTTTTTATTGGTATCTACGCCAATAGCACCGTTATAGCTTTTATGACCACTACTTAATGCTGTAGCACTTGCTGCGCTGTCGGTAACATAAGTATGATCGTCTGGGTAGGTGTGTGCCATGCCGGTTAACATAGTATCGAATACGGTGCTTTCAATTGCTTTTGTGTTTGGATCGTCTTTAAAGTAGCGATAAGCAGTTGTATAAGCTGGGCCCATGCCATCGCCAATCATATAAATAATATTTTTTGGTGCCGAATCTGCATAAGCACCTGTTGCGCTGCATAAAAGCGCCAATAAACTGAGCTGTTTTTTCATGTTTGTACCTTTTAAATGTACTTAATTTAATTAGCTTGGAGTTATTGTATACAGTTAATATGATAAATAAATTAATATCGATGAACGACTAAAGCAAGGTGTTAAAGTTATATTGTGCTTAAGCTTTATAAAATCAGGATCACATAAACTAATTTACTTGCTTAGTTATAATTACTTCTTTGTTTTAAATTAGCTGGTAGCAAATACCTATCATTAAAGGTTACATTGTATATATAAGCTTTAAGTAACGTTTTAAAGGTAGTTATTTCAAATGTTATGAGTAATATTATATAAATTAATAGGGGTGTGCTGTGCAACCATTTAATATTCAAATCAATAATTTAAATATTCATGGTTTAAAAATGGGAAGTGGAGATGAAGTAGTAATTGCGCTGCATGGCTGGCTTGATAATAGTGCAAGTTATATCCCTATGTTAGCAAATGCCAAAGTGCAGCAAACGTGGTATTGCCTTGATTTTGCTGGACACGGTTTGTCGTCGTGGCGTAGCGACGACGCACACTATTATTTTGTAGACTATATAGATGATATATATCAGTTTATAAATGCTTTAGGGGTAAAAAAAGTACACCTAGTAGGGCACTCTATGGGAGCTATGGTGGCGGGGTTGTTTGCAAGCTGTTTTAGTGACTATGTAACGTCTGTAACATTTATAGAAGGGATTGGGTGCGTAACAACCCCAAGTGAAGAAGTAACTCAACAACTTAAAAGTGCTATTTTAAACCGAGACAGGCTAAAAAATAAAAAGCCAAGAGTGTATCAATCGAAAGAGCAAATACACCAAGCACGTGCGCAAACAACAGATTTAAATAGCCAGCTTGTTGAGGTGTTAATGGAGCGCAATATTAAAACAATTAAAAATGGATTTGCATTAACAACCGACCCAAAACTTAAAAATCATTCAGGTTTTAGGTTTGATGAGGCGCAATGTATTGGTGCAATAAAAAATATAATTGCGCCATGTCAGTTAATATTAGGAGATACAGGCTACACTTTTGTAAAACAAAATTTAGAAAACTATACTAAATATTACAATAGCTTAAATGTAATAACTGTAGAGGGCGGACATCACTGTCATATGCAAAGTAGTGCGCACTGTTTTGAACAGATTCAAGCATTTATGGTGCAAAGTAGCGTGTGTTAATTGTATATTAGCGTTAAATGTGGGATTATTCTTCATTAGAGTATTTGCTCAATTGTCAAAGTGCCTTACTTAGATTAAGGTTAATAAAAATATAACTATAAACAGGGGCTAAGAGTGGAAAAAATTTGGCTTAAGCGCTACCCAGAAGGTATGCCTGAAACTATCGATCCTGAGCACTATGCCTCATTACTCGAAGTGTTTGAAAAAAGTTTTACCGATTACAAAGATTTACCCGCATTTACAAATATGGGTAAAACCTTGTCTTATGATGAAATTGATATAGCAACTAAAAAAGTTGCGTCTTATATTCAAAATGATTTAGGCCTTAAAAAATGTGACAAAGTGGCAGTTATGATGCCTAACTTGTTACAAACGCCCATTGCTATTTTAGGTATTTTACGTGCAGGCTGTGTTGTTGTTAATATAAATCCACTCTACACAGTGCGTGAACTTGAGCACCAACTAAAAGATTCTGATACTTCAGCAATTTTTATATTGGCTAACTTTGCCGATACACTGGAAAAAGCACTACCGCATACCGATGTTAAACATATTGTTGTTACCCAAGTAGGCGACATGATGGGTGGCATTAAAAAGCATGTTGTAAACTTTGTTGTTAAGTACATTAAAAAGATGGTGCCAAGCTACACTTTGCCAAATACCATTAATTTTTGCGATTTACTTAAAGCCGACGAAAATGCCTATGTACGACCAGAGGTTAACTTAAGTGATTTAGCTTTTTTACAATATACCGGCGGAACAACGGGTGTATCTAAAGGCGCAATGTTAAGTCACGGTAATATGGTAGGTAATCTTGAGCAGGTATCGGGATGTTTAGACCCAGTGCTTGAGCGTGGTAAAGAAGTGGTAATAACTGCGTTGCCGCTTTATCATATTTTTGCATTAACGGCTAACTGCTTAACATTTATGAAGTACGGCGGATTAAATGTACTTATAACTAACCCACGCGATATGCCTGGTTTTATTAAAGAATTAAGTAAAACTAAATTTACTGCTATTACAGGTGTAAATACTTTATTTAATGGTTTGTTAAACACGCCAGGATTTTCGGAACTTGATTTTAGTCACTTAAAAATGTCATTAGGCGGCGGTATGGCTGTACAACGCCCAGTCGCTGAAAAATGGCAAACAGTTACAAAATCTAAATTAATGGAAGGGTATGGTTTAACCGAGTGTTCTCCTTTAGTTACTGTAAGTCCTTATGACTTAACTGCATATAATGGCTCAATTGGTTTACCGGCTCCTAGTACCGAAATTAAATTAATTCTTGATAATGGGCAAGAAGCGGCAAAGGGTGAACCAGGTGAACTTTGGGTTAAAGGCCCGCAAGTTATGCTTGGTTACTATAAACGCCCAGATGCAACCGCTGAGAGTTTACAAGATGGCTGGTTTGCTACCGGTGACATAGCAACGTATGACGACGAAGGTTTCTTTTATATTGTCGATCGTAAAAAAGATATGATTATTGTCTCGGGCTTTAATGTATTCCCTAACGAAATTGAAGAAGTTGTTGCTATGCACGACGGAGTGCTTGAAGTAGCAGCTATTGGCATCCCTCACGATACGAGTGGTGAACAAGTTAAAGTTTTTGTTGTAAAAAAAGACCCTTCTTTAACTGAAAAAGATATAATAAAACACTGTCGTGATAATTTAACTAATTATAAGGTGCCTAAGCTTGTTGAGTTTAGGGATGAGTTACCTAAAACTAACGTAGGTAAGATTCTCAGAAGAGCCTTGAAAGATTAGCAACCATTAAAAAAGCCGACATATGTCGGCTTTTTTATTGTAGGAGACTAAGTGCAATACCAATTAATTGAAACCCAAAATCAACTTAATACATTTGTTGAGCAAATTAAAAACAAACCCGTTTTAGCCATAGATACAGAGTTTATGCGTCGTCGTACTTTGTACCCAGAAGTTGCACTTATTCAAGTTTATGATGGCGAGCATTTAGCACTTATAGACCCACTGGCAGAACTGTCATTATTCGATTTTTGGCAAATTTTAAAAGATCCTGTTGTTTTAAAAGTATTTCATTCTCCTTCAGAAGACATAGAAGTTTTTCAAAAGTACGCAGGGTTTGTTCCTTCCCCGTTATTCGATACTCAATTTGCACTGCAAATTTTAGGCGAAGGAAACTGCATGGGCTTTGCCCTAATGGTAAAAACCTTACTGGATATTGAAATAGATAAAAGTGAATCACGCACAAATTGGTTGCAACGCCCATTAACAACTAAACAATTAGAGTACGCTGCTGCCGATGCCTATCATTTATTACCCTGTTTTAATCTTATTATTGACAGTGTAAAAGCCGCCGATTTATTTAATATTGTTATTAGCGAAAGTGAGTTAGTAGCTAATAAGCGTGAATTTCAAACCCCAGATGAGCTGCTCTATAAAGACATTAAAAATGCGTGGCAACTCAGACCACATGAACTTGCAATATTAAGAGAGCTGGCAGTATGGCGTCGAAATAAAGCAATTCGTAAAAATTTAGCACTTAACTTTGTATTAAAAGAACATAATATGACAGAAATTGCTAAACGAGGCCCTGCCAGTTTAAATGCATTAAGGCAAATTCCGGGCGTTGAGGCGATAGAAGTGAACCGCTCGGGAGTCGAAATACTAAAGTGTATTGAACAAGCAAAAGTATTGCCTGAGGAGCAACACCCGGCAATTTTAAAGCGTTTAATAGACTTTCCTAGTTATAAAAAAGTAGCGAAAGAAATAAAACAAAAAATTAATAAAGTTGCCAAAGAACATAATATTCCAGAGGATGTAATGGCTTCTAAAAAGCAGGTTAATCAACTGATTAGTTGGAATTGGAAGTTATCTGCAACACAAAAAGAGCAGCATATTAAACCAGATTTGCTTAGTTCTTGGCGCTATTCTTTTGTAAAAGATACACTAAAAGAATGGGATGTTTGATCGTATTTAAGTCTCTTGGTTAGCTTACATAGGTAACTTACTTAATAGTGTAGTGAGCTAACAGGTATAAATACTAAGCTGTTATAAGTACACCTAATATTGGGTGGCAGTTATAATAACTTTATTAATTTATTTGCTATTCATCGAGTGGTATTGTGTATATGCCACTGTTATTAAAGTGCTTTTTATGAAAGTTGAAACAATAAAACGTAAACTACTAGAACTGTGTAAACCAGCTTGGATATTAGCCATTTTGGTTGCTTTTAATGGTTACTGGTTAATTAAACCGGTTGTTGCACGTATGCTCGAAATGCTACCAGGTGTATTAAACTGGTCGCTCGATTGGTTAAATTTAATTGATAAAATAGGAATAACAGAACTACCGCGCTTTATTTTAGGTGCAGGCTTAATAATAATGTCGGTTGGCTTAGCTTTAAAAGCACGTTTAGCGTGGGCTTTTTCACTGATATTATTAATAGTGGTTGCGGTTATTAGTATTTCATCGTCAAGCTCTGGGCTAATATTATTGTCTTACACTATGGTTGTGAGCATGCTATTACTCGTATATTGGAAAAGCTTTGATGGCTCTAGTATTACCGCAGGTAGTTTGTTTGCTCTAACCAGCACAGGTGCATTAATGCTTTATGCTGTGTTTGGCACTTTGTATTTAGGCAGCGAGTTTAGTACCCCTATTACCGATTTACCCACTGCATTTTATTTTTCTATTGTGAGTATGTCGACGGTAGGCTATGGCGATCTTTACCCTGTAACGTCTACGGCGCGACTATTTACAGCATCAATTATTGTTATGGGTATTACCGTTTTTGCTACTTCTATCAGTGCTATTATTGGCCCTGTGATTGGTGGTAATCTTAAAAAAATTGTTAAAGGTAGGATTTCGAACGTAATGAGAAAAAATCATTTTATTATTTTAGGTATTTCACCCACCGCACACAGTGTTTATGCCGGTTTGGTAGAGCGTGGCGATGCAGTTACTTTAGTGTGCCCAACAGGGTCTGAACACGAATACCCGGTAGATGCAGACATTGTTTATGGCGACTCAAGCTCGGCAGATATCTTAATAGAAGCGGGCGCTAAAAAGGCAAATTATATTTTAGCGTTACGTAATGATGATGCTGAAAATGCGTTTAGTATTTTAGCGGCTAAAGAAGTTGCTGGCGAGGACACCAAAACAATTGCTTTGGTTAATTCAAGTAAACATATTCCGCAAATTAAGCGCGTAAAACCTGACGTAGTATTTTCATTGCAATTACTCGGCAGTGAGTTGTTAGTGAGAACCCTAAAGGGTGAGACTATTGATAATAAACTGATCACTAAATTGTTCTTTGGTGATGAAGAATAAGCCTGGCTAAAGCGCTATTTTATTAAGAATAAGCGCTCGTAATTACTGAGTTATAAAACGCTTAAATAGAGTAACTAAAAAGTATTGTGACCCAATAAAGTGCTATTTTGCATTGGCTCCTGGGTCACAAAATTACTTTCCTACCGTAGTTATTGTGCCATTTCCTGTAAAATCACATCAAGATTAGCTTTAGATTTAGCAACACTTTGCATTGGCGTTAAACCATGCGGGTATTCTTCTTGCTCTAATACCAGCCATTGAGTACCGCCGTGCTGAATTAATGACTTTATCAGTGACTGCCAAGAATAACTATTTTCACCAATAATAGGACTTAGACCATCATTTTTATGGGTGCGAATTTTTAAATGGGTTGATATTGTACGTTGCGGATAATTTTTCACGTAAGTGAGAGGGTTCTTCCCTGCATAATTAACCCAACCAATATCGAGTTGCAGTGGCATATTAGCCGGTGTTTGGGTCGCAATGTAATCCCAATAAGTAGCGCCTTTATAATGGTTAAACTCTTGATCATGATTATGAAAGCCAATCTGCATATCGTAACGTTGGGCTATATTATTTACTGCAATTAGTTGCTTGGTTAAAGCAATTACACCAGTTGGGTGCCATGCGCGTTCATCCCATGGTACAAATAATAACGATACGCCTAAGGTTTTATAAAATAGAAGGGTGTCTGAAATGCTCTCATTCGTTAGTACTTCAAAGCCAATATGCGCACTGCTAGCAACTAAATTTAAATCACTGAGTTTGCGTTTTAGCTTGCTCGGATCATCGCGGTAACTACCAAAATCACCGGCAAACTCTACACCTTGAAAACCCATAGCAGAGAGCGACTGTAGTGTACCTTCAAAGTCTGCCTTTAATGCATCTTTAACCGACCAAAGCTGTACACTTACAGGCGGGAGTGCTTTTGCTGTTTTAGCACTCACTTGCAACGCACTGCAGCTTAGCGTTACAACACCAATAAATAGCAACGTTTTTAGTTGCCAAAATTTTGTATTAAACATCACAAAATACCTATTAAATAAGCAAAGAGGTTGTTCGCTCTTTGCTTTCGTTTCTTTTATGTAGCCATCGTTAGATTAATAGCATTAATTTAAATCAGTCTTTATAAGCGTATTCGCTTAAGCCTAGTTCTGCTAACACATGTTCTAAATGTGCTTTGGCTTCATCGCTAGGGCCAGGGTAATCACCAGCAATAGGTACATTACCTAAGTAACCGATATCTTTACAGCCTTGTGGCGTGCAAAAGTAAGCACCTAACACCAAGTTTTTAAAGCGTAAAAAAGCATCACTTATACGTTGAAACTGAGCGGGTATATCTTCACTAACATAGGCAATATCATTTAATATAGCGGTTTGTTGCTCACTATTTAATTGCACAAAATTAGTTTTAAAACGAAGTGCTGCCTCATCGTCAATCCACGCTAATCCATGCAGGATAGCGACTCTATCTTTTTGCTGGCCGTTATAAGGCGCGCTTACCCATTCATTAATTACACTTGGTACCTGCACTTGTGAAGCACTTGGATTATTACCCTCTTGCGGTACTATGTAATCTGCAAGTACAGCGACGAGTGTCAGCTGGGCATTAGTTAAGGTGAGCGGCCAAGGCGATTCTGGTGGGAGCACCATATTTGGATCTGTACCATAACCTTTACCTGTTACTGGGGCTATGTCTATATCAGGCCAATGGCCAGCTTTGCTCATAGAACCATCGAGTGCTTTAGTGCAACCAGCACTTAGTGACACGGCCGATCCTGCGGCGAGTAGCCCAAGCCATTTTAATGATTCACGACGTGACATTCCAGAAGCGTATTTGTTAGAGTTGATGCGATCTTGTGTATCCATGTTATAGCACCCCTTTTTCAATTTGTTTTGCAAGCCACGTTGAGTTACGCATTGCGAGTGTCATTATTGTTAAAGTACAATTTTTATGTGGATTTGATGCAAATACACCGGCATCCATAATAAATAGGTTTTCGCATTCCCAGGTCTGACCCCATTGATTAGTAACAGACTCTTTTGGCGAGCTACCCATTCTGGTAGTACCTACTTCATGAATAATTTCACCACCTTTAGAAATCGCTTTTTCTGCAGACGGTAATTTACCGACCTTAGCACCCATATTTTCTAAAATTTGTTTTGCTGTTTTTAAGCCGTGTTCAATTTGCTTAAGCTCTCGGTCTGACCATCTAAAATGGAATTTAGAAACGGGGATCCCCCATTTATCTTTAACGGTTTCGTCAATTTCCATGTAAGTGTCTTTGTTTGGGAGCATCTCGCCACGCAGCGCAAAGCCAACATAAGAGCCATATGCATCACGAACTTGTTGCTTAAGGGCAGGCCCATATCCTTGTTTATCACCCGACACACCTGAACCTGGCTGATTAAAGCCGCTACTTATTTCAAAGTGGTAGCCACGTGGAAAGTCAAGCTCACCTTTGGCATGTGCTTTGTGTCCCCACCAAGGAATAAACAAGTGGTTGCCAGTATGGCCATCTTCGTTATAACGCGGGCGTCCTTTTAAAGCCGGAATTTGCGCGCCTAACCAAGCACCAGTAGAGTCCATCAAGTTACGGCCTACCTGATCGCTCGAGTTAGCTAAACCTTTAGGGTGTTTGGCTGTTTTAGAGTTCAGCAAAATACGCGCTGATTCACATGCACTGGCAGCAAGAATTACCACATCAGCTGAGAGAGTATGCTCAGTTACAGATTTTTTCTCAACATAGGTCACACCCGTTACTTTACCAGCGTCATTTACCGCGACAGATTTAACCATAGCGTCGGTAACAATTTTTAAATTACCGGTCGCCATTGCCATAGGTAGTAGGGAAGTTGTGGTTTGAAAAGCAGCACCAATAGAGCAGCCGCTACCACAAGGTGTCGCATAAAAACACGCCATGCGATCATCTTTATTACGTGTAAGTACGGCTCTGTGCATAGGGACTGCAGCAATACCTAATTTTTTAGCACTGGCTGCAATTAGTAACTCCGGCACTCTGGGTGTTGGTGGCGGCTGTAAAACACCGGGTGCAGAAGGAGGCATATCGTCTAAACCTGTATTAGTTCCACAAATACCAACGAGTTCTTCAGTTTTGTCATACCAAGGTGCAATATCTTCATACACAAACGGCCAATCGGCGCCTTGGCCGTCTTGACTCTTACCTTTAAAGTCGTGTTCACTAAAGCGCAACGAATAGCGTCCCCAGTGATTGGTTCGCCCACCGAGCATACGTGCTCGCCACCAATAAAAATCGGTACCTTTGGCATTTGTGTAGGGCTCGTCTGGTACTTGCCAACCACCATCTACGGTAGCATCGTAAAAACCAAAGCTTTTATCTTTAGTGCCTGCTCCCATTAGAGGGGCTTCGCTATTGCGGCGAAACATTGGGCTTTCCGTTTTCGGATCGTAGTCTCTACCAGCTTCTAATAATAAAACTTTATGGCCCAGTTTAGTTAATGTATAAGCGGCCATTGCACCGCCAGCACCCGAACCAACAACCAGTACTTTATGATCGAATTTAGACATAGTTATAGCTCCTTAATTTTTATATTTTTAAACCAAACTTTGTCACCATGATCTTGCAGACCAATATGCCCTTGCTCAGCCGTTGCAAAGTTTTCCCACGTAGCAAATTTACTATTGGCCACTAAGGTGTTCCAGGTAGTACTGCCAATTACAATACTGGTAGTGCTGATACCGTTTTGCCAGACCTGTAAGTGCATATCCTGCATGCGAATACGTACATGGTTCCAGTTATTTGCAAGTTTATGAGCTGCTTTTGGTGCTGCAAAAAGATCGTAAATAGAGCCAGATAAATGAGAATCTATTTTATTATCTGAGTGTTCTACATTATCTAAAATTTGAATTTCTGGCGCATGGGAATAGATCATACTGCCAGTTTCGTCGGCTAATACAAAAATACCGCTGTTGCCTTTTGTAGAGATCTTCCAATCCATTTGTAATTCGTAGTCGCGGTACATTTTTTTAGTGAGAATATCGCCGCCACCTTGCGTTAGGGTCATGGCGTTATCTTCAATTTTCCATGCTGAGTTAACCGTGTCACTTTTAAAGTTACGCCACATAGACATATCTTTACCATTAAAAAGTGATTGCCAGCCGGCTTTTTGCTCTTCTATGGTTAGTTGGTTATCTGGTGTATGGGCATAAGCACAGCTACTAAAAGCCAGTGCAAGTGACAACATTTTGAATGATTTAAGCATAATGTAACCTCGTTTATTTATTTTTAATGGTTGCTAGACGCGTTTTTTAGCGTTTTATTTTTATTCATAACCAGATGAAACCCAGCAAAAACCACAATTAATATAATAGGGAAAATAAGCAGGTTTCCTAACACTGTTTGCCCTGCTAATACTTGAGTTTGCTGCACCGTTAAGTTTGCCGCTTCGGCTTCTTTACTTGCGGCATCAATCCAATGACCGATTACCGGGTTCCACATGCTAACTGCAAACATGCCGGCACCGCCCATTAATGACATACCCAAAGCGCCTGTTTTAGGGGCGAATTCTGCAACGCAGCCAAGCATGGTGGGCCAAAAGTAAGTGACGCCAACGGCAAACATTGCTGCTGCAAAGTAAATAGCGTTACCTTGCACTTGGCTCATTAAAAATATTCCTGCGGTTGCAAAGATTGCTGATCCAAGCAGTACCCCAGTTGGGCTAAAACGATGAACAATTGGCCCTGCAAAAAATCTGCCTGTAGCCATAAGGCCAGTTATAAGCGCTAAAATCACCATAGGTGAAGCACCCGAAGAGCCTAAAATCTTTTCTATCCATTGTTGTGTGCCAAACTCGGTAATGGCAGTCACTGTCATACAAACAATCAGGAATAAATACACAGGTGATAGTAGATTTTTTAGGTTTTTGCTGGTTGAGTTTACTTGCATATCAAACTGTGGAAACTGTGATTTGAGTATCATCACACCATATATAATGGTTGGAATAAGAATTAATGCCACTTGCCATTGCCAGTTTAATCCTACAGCAGTCATAGCGCTTGAAGCCAAAGCTCCAATTACGATGCCACCTGGAAACCAAACGTGAAAACGATTGAGCATAGTGGTGGTGTTTTTTGGAAACATTTGAGCAATTAGTGGGTTACAGCCAGCTTCAACAGAGCCATTAGCAAAACCAATTAAAAAGGTAGAGACTAACAATCCCCAAAATCCGTCTGCGGTAATGGTTAAAATGAGCCCAGCAAAGTGACAAACAAAAGCCAGTGCTACAAGTCGTTTAGCTCCAATAGCATTATATATAAAGCCGCCGACCATGGTGGCAACCGGGAAACCTAAAAAGGCCATGGCGTTAACCCAACCTAGCTGAGTGCTAGTAAGGCCAAACTGTTCACCTAGTTGGCCTAATATTCCGGCGCGGATCGCAAATGTCATTGAGGTAACAATTAATGCAATACAGCAGAGCCTAAATACTAGGCGGTTGTTATTATTATTATCATTCATTAGCGATATCCTATTTAATACCTAAAATGCGATTGTTACGTTGGGTATCTGTTTCAGCTCGACTAAAATCGTCGAATGCCTTATCAGTTGGGCGGATCAGATGGTGTTTAATAAATTCAGCCCCTTCTTTTGCGCCATCCTCTGGATGTTTAATACAACATTCCCACTCTAAAACAGCCCAGCCATCAAAGCCGTACTGAGTTAATTTGCTAAAAATACTTTTAAAGTCAATTTGCCCATCACCTAAAGAGCGAAACCTTCCTGGGCGGTCTTGCCAGTTTTGATAGCCGCCATATACGCCAGAGCGACCGTTAGGAGTAAATTCGGCATCTTTAACATGAAATGCTTTTATCCGTTCATGGTAAATGTCTATAAATGCAAGGTAATCAAGTTGTTGAAGTACAAAATGACTAGGATCATAAAGAATATTTACGCGCGGATGATTATTGGTTGCCGCTAAAAAGCGTTCAAACGAAACACCGTCATGTAAATCTTCACCAGGGTGAAGTTCAAAGCACACGTCCACACCCATTTCGTCAAAGCAATCTAGTATAGGCAGCCAACGTTTAGCTAATTCTGCAAACCCTTGTTCAACCAGTCCTTGTGGACGTTGCGGCCAAGGATAAAAAGTATGCCAAAGTAATGCCCCAGAAAAAGTTGCATGGGTTTTTAATCCCAACTTTTGGCTTGCTTTGGCTGCTAGCATTAATTGCTCTTTTGCCCATACGGTTCTTGCTGCGGGGTTACCTTTAACTGCTTGCGGCGCAAAATTATCGAACATTTCATCGTATGCTGGATGTACTGCGACTAACTGCCCTTGCAAGTGAGTCGACAACTCTGAAACTGTAAGCCCTGCGTCTGCTGCAATACCAGTTACTTCATCGCAGTATTGCTGGCTTTGA
Organism: Pseudoalteromonas translucida KMM 520; assembly: GCF_001465295.1. NCBI lineage: Bacteria > Pseudomonadati > Pseudomonadota > Gammaproteobacteria > Alteromonadales > Pseudoalteromonadaceae > Pseudoalteromonas > Pseudoalteromonas translucida. The sequence goes on from NZ_CP011035.1 coordinate 693,885, forward strand.
GCTGCTTTTTTTAAATCAAATAGGTCAGAATTTGAAGTTGGCAGTTGAATTGCCTTATAACCTAAGTTACTCGCCCAGTGGCAAATGTCTTTAAAATTATTGAATGGCGGTTTATCTGAGATAAATTGTGCTAAAAATATCGCCGGTCCTTTTATTTCTTTCATTATTATTTTATCCAATTTTAAAAGTATGCCATTTGGTATCTTGTGCTGATGCAGACACCGCATTTTCAATAAATGCCATGCCACGAATTGCTTCATGAATACCGGGTACATCAAACTCGCTGTTTACTGTTGTCAGCCCTGATTTACTGGCTTGAACTTGCTTCGCAAAATTTACATAAATATTAGCGAACGCTTCAAGGTATCCCTCAGGGTGGCCTGCTGGAGTGCGTAATGCATTTGTGGCAGCGTTACAAAGTGGGCCAACACCAGCGCGTAACAAAGTAGCTGGAGCGTTATGGCTTCTTAACCACAAGCTATTAGGCTCCATTTGTGACCATTCAATACTGGCCTTATCGCCATATATACGCAGGGTAAGGTTGTTTTCTTCGCCCAAGGCAATTTGGCTGGCAATTAACACACCTTTACTGTGATTGTTAAAGCGTAGCAATACAGTGCCGTCATCATCGAGAGTTCTACCGGGGACAACGTGATTTAAATCAGCGCATAGTTCAGTAATTTCTAGGCCACTTACATATTCGGTTAAGTTGGCTGCATGGACCCCAATATCTCCCATGCAACAACTAATACCTGATTTGCTAGCATCTAAACGCCATTGTGCTTGCTTAGATGTTTCATCATCGCTATTGGCTAACCAACCTTGGTTATATTCAACAATTATTTTACGAATATTGCCAAGCTCGCCATTGGCAATACGATGGCGAGCTTCTTTAACCATAGGGTAACCTGTGTAGGTGTGGGTAAGCCCGTATACAACATGACTACTATCTAGCTGTTTTTTTAGTGCTAACGCTTGTTCTAAATTAAGAGTAGCGGGCTTATCGGAAAGTATATGAAAACCATATTGAATAGCGAGTTGTGCAATAGGAAAATGTAAATGGTTTGGCGTTACAATAGCGACAAAATCGATACGTTGATCTGCTGGTAATAATGACTCTGCCTCAAACATGGCTTGATAACTTGCGTAGCAGCGAGCGGGATCTAAGCCAAGCATTTGTCCTGCAGCCATGCTCCGTGCTGAGTCTGAACTAAAAGCACCGGCCACTAACTCTATTAATCCATCTAAACGTGCTGCAATACGATGTACAGCCCCTATAAAAGCACCTTCGCCGCCGCCCACCATGCCCATACGTATTTTGTTACTATTCATGGAAAAGCTCCTTTTAGTAAATAAGATTACTAAAGTAAGTTAAAAACATGTTATTTATAATAGGGAAATGAAATGTTAAGTGATAATAGTAATTCGGTTAACAATGAGACAAAATCGGCGTTTGCAAGATATAAATAAATACGCGTAGGGGCGCTAAATAGCACAATGGATGAAGATAAAATTATAACTAAAGCGGGTATACACCAATTAATAGCCGCATTTGACCTACTACCTGATATTTTGTTTTGGGTTAAAGATACGCAAAGTAGAATTTTACATTGCAATCAACATTTTATTGAGCACCAAGGATTTAAGTCACTTGATCAAATTTTACTAAAAACTGATTTTGACTTTTCCCCAAAGCATCTGGCTTTTCAATATGTAAATGATGATAAACGGGTTATGCAGGGTCATGTTGTTACCGACAGACTTGAACTTAATCAAACACTAAGTGGTGAATTAGCGTGGTTTTCTACTTCTAAACAGGTACTTAGAGGGGATAATGATACTATTTTAGGCACCTATGGCGTAACTCGTCACTTAGAAAAAACATCTAAAGCATTATCTCATGTTAGGGTAATTGAAGAGCCCGTTGAATACATCAGAAAATACTATCATCGTACAATAACTATTGATGAACTCGCTACATTAGCGCACCTTTCAGTAAGTGCATTAGAGCGGCGTTTTAAAAAACATCTAGCTAAAACGCCGAATCAATTTATTAACGAAATCCGCCTTGAAAATGCACGTAAGCTGTTAGTTGAAACACGCTTACCTATTTCACAAATTGCCTATCAATGTGGTTTTTCGGAGCCGAGTTATTTTAGTAAGCAATTTAGGCGGTTGTTCGGTGAAATACCGTCTCAATTACGTAATAAAATAGAAGATTAAAGTATTTTATGGTTGTGTTTTGCTAATTGAATTGCACCTTGCTCAGGAGTCGATTTAGCTTTGCTAAGGTACTGTTGTGTTTGTGCAGTTAACCAAGGCGTAATTTTTACTGCTGTACCACCGATTAAAGAAACCCTGGGGTAACCCATACTCACTAGGTGATCTACATAGCGGGTTATAAATTTAGCGGCATATTGTAAAAGTGATTTAGCATAGGGATCATCAGGCATAGAAAACACTAAAGGAGCAAAACTGGCAAAGTAAGCAGGCTTTGCTTTAAGTGCTATTTGAGTGATGTCGCTACTAGAGGTACAGTTAATTTGTGCTAAAAGCGCATTAATTAATGGGCTAGTTGGTAACAAACCATCGGTTACTTCTAACGCATAGCGAAATAAGTTTAATCCTAACCATCCGCCACTTGCACCATCGCTTAACAGTAAGCCATAGCCACCAAAGTCTATGCATTTATTAGATTTTTTAGCTCCTGCACAAAATCCAGTACCTAAAATAATTACGGCTCCAGGTTCATTAAAATGAGCCCCTTGGCAGGCAATATCTATGTCTGTGGTTAAGCTCAGTTCGGCAAATGGATGTTGCCAATCGCGCATTACTAGCATAGCGCTTTTTATATTCGCTCCAGCAAGTCCAGCGCAAGCCACAATGGATGATATTGCGGTGGTAGGTAAGTTTGCTTTGCTTAATACTGTATGTGTTGCTGCAATAATTGACTTTTGCGCCACCTCAATAGAAGTGGCAATATTTGCAGGCCCACTTATAGCTTCAGCTAATAGTTTACCTTGGGCATTTTCGAGCCTAACTTTACACTTTGTACCGCCACCGTCAATGCCTAAAAATAGCGCAGTAGATGTATTATCGTTCATTCTTTTTTCCTATTATTTCAGCAAGAGTGCGCACTGCTAAAGGATCTAAATACCCATCTTGTTTATATACAGCAGAGTGCACATGCAGCGAAACTTGATTATTGTTATGTGTTGCTATTTGCCACAGTTTAGCTGCATTACTGCAAGTAACTCCACCACCAATAACGACCTCTATTCGATTGTCAGCAAAGTTTATTAGCGTTTTTAAGTGTTGTATATTTTGTATTACGCTAGTGTTACTAAGCCACTTTGTTCCGTTAGTTAATACACGACTAATGCCAAGTTCTATGAATAAATTGAGAGCGTCTTGCCAGTTTTCAATACAATCGAATGCGCGATGAAAAGTAACACTGAGGTGATATTTTTGTGCATGTTTTACCAGTGTTCTAGTGGTTTTAATATCGAGTTTACCGTGACTAATAGCACCAAATACAACTCCTGTTGCACCTAACTTAGCCGCACTTTCAATTTGTTCTAACATAGTAGATAGCAGTGCTCTATCGACTTCAAATAAATTGCTAATGGGTCTTATCATTACTAATAAGTCACCGTCATGTGGCATATTTTCACGGGCAACCTTAATCGCTGCAATGCTAGGAGTTAGGCCATCAAGATGCATGGCACTACACAGTTCTACTCTGCTTGCACCACAGGTAAATGCAATGTGAATATTACTAGCTAACTTATCAAGTTCATCTGCGCTTAAGCAGATTTCCAAATTATTACGCATTGTTGAGCCTATCATTTCTTTAAAAAATCCGATTAGCAAATAAATCGAAAAGTGAATGCTTATCAAAAATTGTAATATAAGATATTTAAATCAAAGTATTACGATTTAAATAGGTGTCGCTCAAAATAACAAACAGAGCATGGATACTATAAACCAGGTTGAGATTAATAAAATCTATTTATTAGTAAACGCCGATTTTTTACTAGTGTTCACCGAAATACTATTATCACTTTTTGTACTGTATCCCTATCCTGAAACGCAGCTTAACAAAATGTTAACTCGTACAAAGCAAAGCTGTGGAAGTATATAACCTAAGCGTTAATTGCTGGCGAACACTATTTGACAACACTTATAATACTACTGGAGATAACAATGGTTAATAATAACAGTGGAAAAATAATAAAAAACGCCTCAGGATTTAAAAAACAGAGAACACACCGCTCTCCTGCATCTTTATTCAAAGCATCATTAATTAGTTGCGCTGTTTTAGGCGTGCTTTCATCTAATGTATATGCAGAAACGACTGATGAAGAAATTGAAGTAATCCAAGTAAGAGGAATTTACTCGAGTACAGCTAAAAACTTATTGCTTAAGCGTACATCAAATTCTGTTGTTGATGCTATTACCGCTGAAGATGTGGGTAAGTTTCCAGATAAAAACATTGCAGATTCTCTTCAACGTGTATCAGGGGTAATGATTGACCGAAGTGGCGGTGAGGGAAACCGCGTTAGTATTCGTGGTACCTCATCAGACTGGACGTTAACTCAATTAAATGGCAACTATATTGCCTCGTCAGATTCTGGCGTTCCATCGCGCAGTTTTAACTATGCTTTATTACCAGCAAATATGATTAGCAGTGTTGAGGTTTATAAAAGCCCCGAAGCACGAATAGATGAAGGCGGAATTGGTGGCACAGTCATTTTACACACGCGAAAACCGTTAGAAATGGAAGCTAATGAAGGCGTTGTTAGTGCCGAATTTACTTATGCGGATGTTACTGAGAAAACAGAACCACAGCTTAACTTACTGTATTCATGGAAAAATCAAGAATCAACATTTGGTATTCTTGCTGGGTTTACACGACAAGATAGAACAGTAAAAACGATTTCGAATGATGCGTTACATTGGCGATTACACTCAGATACAGTTGAAGGAGCAGAGCGTCCTGCAATAGTGGATCAGGCAACCGGGGAGGTTTACAATAATGTCTGGGCGCCTAGAGCTATGGTTGTCAATAATTCGACTCAAGATCGTACTCGTGATGGTTATCAGCTAGCAGTGCAGTGGACCCCGAGTGCAAATTTAGAGTTAAACCTAAATTATTTTGGGGCTAAAGTAGGCTACGATGAAGCCGGGCAAGGTATTACTTTTGCAGAGTGGAACGATAACCATAATCCATATTTTGGTGTGCAATTAGACGGTGATACTGTTATTGGTTACGGCAATGCAGATAATGGCCTGCTCAATGATCAAAACTGGGGAGATGCCGATGTTAATAATGGTGTTGCTATACGCCGTGGTTTGTTATCGCCGCAATTAACAGGTCGTGAAAAAATTGGTGAATCAAATTCAGATACCTTTGATTTTGAAGGGATCTACCATGGCGACACATTTACAGCATCTTTTAAAGTAGGTCGCACCCAAGCCGAGGGTGGTACCTCAAAAGAAACATACGCCAATATAGATGCCCGTCAAGGCTCAGTAAATAGCTGGCATTGGTCAACGGTTGGTGGCAAGCCCAGTTACGACATTTCAACAGATCTGGCCTCGGATAAAAAAGCATATCAATACTATGATTGGTTTGACTCATTCTCATCTGAAAATAAAGACACTGAAGATTACGTACAAACAGATATTAAGTTCGATGTAGACAGCAGTATATTCACCACTATTTTCACAGGTGTTAAATATCGAGATCATCAAATTGAAGGCTTAAGAAATGACTTCCGATGGGATGATGGTATAGCTGATAACGGTGGTTATCGTGGCTATTTACCAGGCACAGAATGGTTTCATAACCCTGACTTTCACCCAGATCCTGAGTCACTCGTTAGCGATAACGTGGTTGATAACAGTGCGGGTAATACAGGAGCATTTGATTTTCTTGCACTAGATTTTGCAGCAATGAATGCCTATCTTCTAAATAACTTCACTCAAACAGTGGTTCCTACTTTAGCGGGTACTTATACGTTAGAAGAAAAAATATGGTCGGCTTATGCTCAGTCTAATTTTGAATGGCAAGATTTTAGAGGGAATATAGGTGTAAGATACGTTAAAACAGATTTATCAACTCTTACTTACGATGATGTAATTGGTCAAGATGACGATAATATAACACCTAATAATCGCAGCAGTAATAACAGTGAGTTTTTACCTAGCTTTAACTTAGCATGGGATGCAAGTACTGATATTGTGGTTCGATTTGCTGCTGCACGTACTATGTCTCGAGTAAGTTATGCTGATTTGAGTCAAGCTGAGTCTTATGGCCCGCCTGTAAATATTAACTCACCAGACTCATGGACAGGTAGAGGTACGGGGACAGCTGCTAATACTGGTTTAGAGCCTATGATATCAGATCAGTTTGATCTAGGATTTGAGTGGTATTACGGTGAGGGTTCGGCGCTAGGAGCGACTTTATTTACCAAAGATATTGCTAACTTGCCAATTTCCAGTGTAGAAATTGTGCAGCGTGAACATGCTTGTTGTAACGGCCCAATTGAGGTGGAAATGAACACCAAAGTTGGTGGCGGTGATGCAAGCTCTGACGGAGTAGAACTTTTCTTCCAGCACTCATTTGAAAGTGGCTTTGGTGTACTTGGAAACTACACATATACAGAAACCAGCAGTAGTAAAGTATCAACTGACGGCCAAGTAACTGAAGCTGAAATTCCGGGTACGGCTAAGCATCAATATAATCTTTCAGTTTACTTTGAAAATGATGACTTTAGTGTACGAGCATCTTATAACTGGAAGGACGACAGGGCTAATGGTATTCATCAAGGCTATAACTTATATACTAAAGCATACGGTCAATTAGATGTTAACGCTGGTTATAATATTAATGAAAGCCTTTCAATCACGGCCTCTATTGTTAATTTAACTGAAGAGCTTGAAGAAGGCTATTGGAAACAAAGTAACCGCTTTACTTATAATAAATATTCAGGCCGACGCTTTTACTTAGGTGCAAATTATAAATTTTAAATAAGCTATTTTAATACTGAACCAAGAAGAGCCTAAGTGGCTCTCTGTTCATATTCAAAATATAATACTAATTTAACCAGAATCTAGGCTAATTTAATTAAACATATGGTCATTCTATTTGTAATTAATATAAGCCAATAAATTTTAAACTTAAAAATAAAAAAGCCGTTCACTTTAATGAACGGCTTTTTTGCTAACAGTAATTTAATGCTTAATTACTGCCTTATACTTTTGGCTCTTCGTCAGGCAAGGTTACGTTTAGCTCAAGTACGGCTAAGTCATCTTCGTTCTGATCAAATTGAACTTGGACTGCGTCACTGCTCACGTTAACGTATTTACGGATCACATCTAAAATATCTTGTTTTAATTGTGGCAAGTAATCCGGCGTTCCTCGTTGAGAACGTTCGTGCGCGACTATGATCTGCAATCGCTCTTTTGCTAATGACGCACTGTTTTTCTTTTCTGAGCGGAAGTAGTCAAGTAAAGACACGTTAACCTCCAAATATCCGTTTGAATAAACCTTTTTTCTCTACATCTAAGAAGCGAAAGTCGACAGTCTCACCTAGTAAGCGGCTAATAGCGTCTGCATAAGCTTGGCCTGCATCAGATTCGCTGTCTAAAATAACAGGTTGGCCAGAGTTAGATGCACTTAATACTGCTTGAGACTCAGGAATAACGCCTAATAAATCAATCGCTAAAATATCCTGAATATCTTCAACCGATAACATTTCACCTTTCGAAACACGATCTGGGTTGTAGCGAGTAATTAATAGATGTTCTTTTATATTTTCTAAGCCTTCTTCAGCGCGCTTAGACTTACTGTGTAAAATACCTAAAATACGATCTGAATCTCGCACTGAGGATACTTCAGGATTTGTTGTTACAATTGCTTCATCGGCAAAGTACATTGCCATCATAGCGCCAGCTTCAATACCCGCTGGTGAATCACAAACAATGTAATCAAAATCTTCTTTTAATTCGTTAAGTACGCGCTCAACACCTTCACGTGTTAGGGCATCTTTATCACGTGTTTGCGACGCAGGAAGTAAAAATAGTTTATCAACGCGCTTATCTTTAATAAGTGCTTGGTTTAATTTGGCTTCACCATTAATTACGTTTACAAAGTCATACACTACACGACGTTCACAACCCATGATTAAATCAAGGTTACGTAAACCAATATCGAAATCGATAATAACTGTTTTGTAGCCTTTTAATGCTAAGCCTGTGCCAATTGCGGCACTTGACGTTGTTTTACCAACACCGCCTTTACCCGAGGTAACGACAATAATTTTTGCCATGAGATTTATCCTTTAACCAAAGCTGAAATTTCTAATGATTCATTTTTTTGTTGTATCTGCACAGCGCTACCCCAGTGTTCACCTTGCAGAGAATCACTGATCCAGTAATTGCCATTAATAGAAACAAGTTCTGCTTCTAAGCGATTACAAAATATATGTGCGTTTTTAAACCCTTTTGCGCCAGCGATTGCTCTGCCACGCAGGGTTCCGTATATATGTACGTTGCCATCAGCAATAACTTCTGCGCCATGACTTACAGCACCTAGTACCACTAAATCGCGATCTTTTGCATAAACTTGCTGACCAGAGCGTACCGTGCCATTAATTATTTGTGCAGGCAAGTGCACTGTTTTTTCAACAATAGATGTATTGGGTTCTTTTTTAACAGATTCACTCTTAACGTCTTGTGAATAATTTAATACCGATAGGCCAGCAGCTTTTGCTTGCGTATGTTGCTCGTCTGAGCCATTACATACACCAATCGCATTAAAGCTCATGCGCTCAAGTAATGATTTTAAATGGACAAAATCGAGAGAGTTATTTTTTATCTCATTTAAGTTAACAACAATAGGCGCACCTTCAAAAAACTTGGGTGCTTGGGCTATTTTTATATACAGTTGCTCTGCTAAAAGATTTATATCAGTACTATAAAGATGTAAAACTGATAACGTAAAAAGATTCCCTTTTAGCTCAAAAATTTGTTCTGACATACACGCTCAATTGAATTATCTGATCAGAGATTAAATTTAGATAAACGCAGGCTGAATAAGGCCTTTATTGAAATTTCAATCTAATTTTTCTAACTTATTATTGCTCTCATGTTATAGTGTGAATCATTGTTAAGCAAGAATTTATAGGGCCATAATGCTCACTGCGGTATATAAAAGTAAGAAAAAAGCGGATAGCTTCTTATTTGTTGAAAAAAGAGATGATTTTACTAAAGTTCCGGAACCTTTAATGGCTATGTTTGGTCAACCTAAATATGTGATGCTGATAAACCTAGCAAAACGTGAGGTGTTAGGTACAGCTGATTTAGAAACCGTAAAAGAAGCATTGACAGAAAAAGGGTATTATTTACAAATACCGCCTCCGCAAGAGAATCTGTTAAGCCAATTGCGAAAAGAAAACGGAGCCGAGAATGATTAAAAAATTAGCCATAATTTTATGTGGAGTATGTTTAAGCACATCTGTAATGGCAAAAACCCAAGCTGAATTTCAAACATATTTAGATGCTTTAAAGCAAGAAGCAATTGCAAAGGGTTACGACAGCCAGCTTATTGATCAAGCATTTGCTGGTGCAAGCTATAAAGAAAAAATAGTATCTGCTGATAAAAATCAGCCAGAAGTCAAAGAAACGCTTGAAACCTATTTACCTAAACGTGTACCGCAATGGAAAATTGATCGTGCCCGTAAATTATACGCCGAAAATCAAGAAGTGCTGGAAAAAGTAGCTAAAGACTTTGGCGTGCAAGCGCGCTTTATTGTGGCAATTTGGGGCCTTGAAAGTAACTTTGGTGCTATACAAGGTGGCCATAATGTAATTTCATCGCTCGTTACGCTCGCATTCGATGGTCGCCGCGAAACCATGTATAAAAAACAGCTTTGGGCTGCGCTTGATATTTTAAAGTCAGGGCACATTACCCTTGATAAGTTTAAAGGCTCTTGGGCAGGTGCTATGGGGCAAACGCAATTTATGCCAACCTCATTTAACGCTTACGCGGTTGACTATAATAACGATGGTCGCAAAGATATTTGGACGACCAAAGAAGATGCATTCGCCTCTATTGCTAATTACCTAAAGCAAGAAGGTTGGAACGACTCGCTTACATGGGGTCGCCAGATTAAGTTACCAGAAAATTTTGACAGTAAATACGTGCTAGTGCGTGGTACTAAAACGCGCAAGCAATGGTTAGAATTTTGGAATGATTCAGAACGTTCATTAGCCGAATGGCAAGCATTAGGTGTGCGCCGTGCAGATGGTAGTGATCTGCCAAATGTAGATGTGCGAGCAGCGTTGGTAATGCCAGATGATATGAATGGTCGTATGTACTTAGCCTACGATAACTATAAAGTATTTATGCACTGGAATCGCTCATACTACTTTGCTACCAGTGTAGGTTACTTGTCAGACAGAATTGGCTATCCAAAAATATAATACAGATTAAATAAGTATCTAAAAAAAGCCGCAATTGCGGCTTTTTTTAGATTTAACTTACTCTTTCTTAAATATTTTATCTTTTAAATCAATTACCTTACCGATACCAGAGCCTAGCTTCATTAGCTTATTAAGTTGCTCAGGAGTTAAACGCTGTAGTTCAGACGACCATTTAGTCACTGTTTCAAGCAAGTTATGAATTTCGCCCATTTGTTTTTGTGCGTAAAGTTCATCTTCGTTGTTTGCTGTGTCTAACAGGTTATCACGCAGTAAGCTTAGAGTAGGCTCTACTTCGCGTTTTTTACGTTCTTCGAACACCCGGTTAGCCATGTCCCAAATATCACCCGCAGGGGCATAATATTCTTTTCTGTCGCCAGGAATATGTTGTACTTTAATTAGCTGCCACGATTGGAGCTCTTTAATGCCCATACTAACATTACCGCGTGAAATACTGAGGGATTCTGCAATTTGGTTTGCGGTCATCGGATTTTTAGTAATAATCAATAAGCCACACATTTGTCCAATAGTACGATTGAATCCCCAGCGGCTACCCATTTCACCACAGTGCATTACAAAGGAAAAATTTTTGTCGGATAAACTCATAACTTCTTAATTTTTAGTAATTTCAGAAACTAATGCTAGCACGCTTATTGAGTATGGCAAGGGCTTACAGCGAGTTAAGCAATTACTGTCAAACTAAAGTTTGATTTAGATTAATAATCACTCAGCTATATTGGTTTAAGTTGTAATGGGTATAAAGCAATGACGTTTATTTTTAATACACATTAATACTTATTTTATAGGTATTACTTAAACGATGGAATGATTATGAAAGCTGCAATTAATAATGAATTTAAAGGTAAATTACAGATAATAGATATGCCTATCCCAGAGGTTGGCATAAATGATGTACTAGTAAAAATAGCGGCCTGTGGGGTATGTCATACCGATTTACATGCATGTCATGGCGATTGGCCTGTTGCACCTAAAATGCCTTTAGTACCGGGCCACGAAGGCGTAGGTGTAATTGAAAAGGTTGGTAGCAATATTAAACACCTAGAAGTAGGCGATCGCGTTGGTGTACCTTGGCTTTATAGTGCATGCGGGCATTGTGAGTATTGCTTAGATGGCAGAGAAACCCTGTGTTTGTCACAACATAATACCGGCTACTCTATAGATGGTAGTTACGCCGAATATTGTTTAGCACACGGTGACTACGTAGTAAAAATACCCGAAGGGCTTGGTTTTTCAGAAGCGGCGCCATTATTTTGCGCTGGAGTAACCACGTATAAAGCACTTAAAGTGTCAGGGGCTAAACCCGGGCAATGGGTCGCTATCGTGGGAGTGGGCGGTCTTGGGCACTTAGCTGTACAGTATGCTAAAGCAATGGGGTTTAATGTTATAGCAGTTGATACCGGCAAAGAAAAACTAGCGCTGGCTAAAGAGCTTGGCGCAGACATTACCCTCGACTTTAAAGAAGTGGTCCCCAGCGAAGCCATTTTTGAACAAGTAGGCGGCGCGCATGCAGTCGTGTGTACTGCAGTTTCAAAGCCTGGTTTTGAGCAAGCTTATAAAAGTGTACGCCGTGGTGGTAAGTGTGTGTTAGTTGGTTTACCGCCAGAGGATATGCCATTACCTATTTTTGACACAGTATTAAATGGTGTGTCAGTTGTGGGCTCTATTGTAGGTACTCGAAAAGATTTACAAGAGTGCTTAGAATTTGCAGCACAAGGTAAAGTAAAAGCAATTATTGAAGAAAAACGCTTAGAGGATATTAACGAAATTTTTGATGATATGCTTAAAGGCGAAATTAACGGTCGTATAGTTGTTACTATTTAAAGGTTAAAAAGGCAATAAAAGGCGTACATATTAAGTATGTACGCCTTTAATTACTTTAGTGACAAACCTAGTTAAAGTGTGTAGCTAAAGCTCAATTTAGCATTGCGCTCTTGCCCAGGCATACCGCCTAAAAACATGGCTTTAGAGTAATAACGCTTATTAAATAAATTATTAAGATTTAGCTGCATATGCCATTTATCAGTTGTGTACGAAATGGCAGTGTCATAAATTGTATAGCTAGGTACATAACCATCCGGAATCGAAAACGAGCTAGAGTTAGTGCTGCGGTTATCTACAAAAGTAATACCGCCGCTAATATTTACTGCCTCTGGTAAATTAAACATGTTTGCGTAGTAAGTTACCCAAGTGCTGGCAGTTACATAGGGCACACCTTTTTGGCGAGTATCGAAACTGCTGCTATTAGGATTACTTTGATCGCGCGCATCTTGGTATACGCCGTTGACGTTTATTTTCCATTTATCGTTTAAGTAAGCGTTTAAATCAAGCTCCACACCTTTGGTTTCTTCCTTACCATTATAAAAGCTTTCAACTACACCCTCTGCAGATACACCCGCTTCATAAAGAGGATTAGCATACTCTAAATTAGTTCGTGCGCTTTCAAATACCACAATAGAGGCTAATAACTGATCGTCAAAGGCCTTAAAGCGAAATCCTAAATCGTTACTTAACGATTCAGAATCTTCTCTGTCGGCTTCATTACCACTTACAGAGCCTAAAACACTGTAGGCTGTACGCCCTTTAGAATGATTAACAAATATCGAAAAATCTTCAGTTGGCTGATAAGTTGCACCTAAATTATAGGTTAAACCACTGTCTGATGTATTTGCCTCAGGTGTTGGGTTTGCACGGCTTGAACTGTAGCGCTCATCTACACCTAAATGCTCGTAACTTTGTTTAATGCGGTTATAGGCAACCCCAATACGTGTAGTAAGGGCTTCATTAATATAGCTTACATGTTGAATACCTACCCCCCAAGCTTGTACTTTTTTATTATAGTCGCTGGTTTTAAGTGGGTCGTAATCGGCAAAGTTACCGGTTGGCCAGTTAGGCTCTCGTATATCGTAAATGTAGGGCAGTGTGCCTTGGTAAAGTAAGTTACCGTCGCTATCGTTGATCACTTTATCGGCATCATAAATAGAGTACTGTTTAAAGCCAATATCTCTATCTTCATAATTAGCGTTTACTAATAACTCGTTGTCTATATCGGCTACTGAAAAGTCGTAACGCAAATCGGCAAAGTACTGCCACGACTTCTCGTCGGCCTCCACTTGTCGATACTCTTGGCGGCGTGCTGCAAACGGGTAAAGTACACCGTCTTCAACTAGTGGCGCGCGCGGATCTTGATTTATTACTCCACTGCGGGTTGAATACACGTAATTATAAGCCCCGGTTTGACGAGCAAAGCTTGAGGTGTAATTACGATACTGCAATTGTTGATTTAAAAACAAATCATCGGTAATAAAGTAGTTGTGGGTTAATTTAAAACGCAGCTCCTCACCTTCGTTATCTTTAGCCATAGGTGAAATAATACCATTAGTACCAAAGCTGTAAGGCGTTAAACCATCTGAAGACGATAATGAATTTGCAAGCTCAATGCGCTGCGCTTCAGATAATTGCAAGCCATTGCCAGACGGATCATTTACTAAATCAGCACCGGTTACTTGATCAGACGTTAGTCCATTTACCGAATTTGCATCGTAAATACGAATAGGGTGACCAATTGAATCCACTGCAATGGCATCTTTAATGTAGGCCGCGGAGAGCATAATATTTTGTTTGTTATCGAATACATATTTAAGCGAGGTATAAATTTCGTCGCGATCTTCTTTTAAGTCACGAAAACCGGCACTAGAAGCCGTTTTAGCCATGACTCTGTAGGCTAAATTATCGGTTATAGCATTGGTGCTATCAATCGAAAGTGCATAACTATCCCACTGGCCAAGCTCTACGCCCACTTTATGTTTTTCGTTAAACTCAGGCTTTTTTTCAATAAGGTTTATTACGCCACCAGCGCTACCAATGCCATATAAACCAGTAGCAGGGCCTTTTAGTACCTCAACCGATTCAACATTAGTAAGCGAACGAGTCGGGTTAAAGGTATTACCTAGCCCCGCACCGCCATACATGCCGTCGTAGGTGTAATTGGCATCTAAGCCGCGAATAACTAAATTATCGCCAATACCGTAGTTATTGCCGGCTTGAGTTAAACCACTTACGTTGCGTACTAAATCTTGCAGGCTATTAACCCCTTGTGATTCTATAAGTTCACGGTCAATAATAACCACAGGAGCTGGGGTTTCCATTAACGACATATTTGACTTAGTAGCTAGGCCAGAACTCATAACAACACGGTTTTGTTTTTCGTAAACGCTAATGTGCTCTATGTTGTCTTCAACTTTTATGTCATCGGCAAAGGCTAATTGCGCATTTAAACAAGCAAGGGTAAGTAAAGAATATTTAAAGTTATGCATATAATGGTAAGTATTCGTATTTAACAAGTTTCACGAATGATAATGGTTATCGTTATACAAATAAATAAAAAGTTTTAAAAAAACCTTAATAACAATCTGTTTGCTGGTTTTTTAAGCGAGCTGGAGTTAGCAAGCGTAACTTATGCTTTTTAAATGCACGATTATCTTTTTCAGCCTAAGTTGGTCAGAGTTTCAGCTATTAATTGTTTAGGCATAAAAATTATTTAGACTTAAAATAAAGGCCCGCTATAAACTAAAAGCGAGCCTTATGTAGATCTACTTAAAAAGAGTTACTAGTTTTTGTAAACTACCCCTGCTTTCATTACAAAAGGAATGTGCTCAAGCGTTGCTATATTTTTAAGCGGATTGCCTTTTACTGCAATAATATCGGCTGCAAAGCCTGTTTTAAGTTGGCCTAATTGCTTATCCATTTTTAATAGCTTTGCGCTATTTACAGTAGATGCTTGAATTGCTTGCAGTTCAGTCATACCAAACTCAACCATGCGAGAAAACTGTTTAGCATTATCGCCATGCGGGTAAATAGCAGCATCGGTGCCAAATACCATATTAACGCCGGCGTTAACTGCACGTTTAAAGCTGTCACGCTGCACCTTAGATACTTGGCGTTCTTTATCTAGATTTTCCTCATCTACACCATTTTGCTCGCCAAAACTCAATGTATATTCGGTATTGTAAATATCCATTGAGAGCCAAGTGCCATGATCTTTAGCCAGTTTAATTGCCTCGTCATCTAAATAACTGGCATGCTCTACGCTATCAACACCGGCTCTAATTGCGGTTTTTATACCATCTGTACCATGAGCATGCGCGGCTACTGGTAAGTCGCGAAGATGCGCTTCATCTACAATGGCTTTCATTTCTTCAAATGAGTACTGCTGTGCACCCAATTTAGTCCCTTTTGAAAATACTCCTCCTGTGGCACAAAATTTAATGGCGTTGGCACCGTATTTAATATTTTCGCGCACTTTAACGCGTACCGCCCATGGACCATCGGCAACGCCTTGCGAGGTATATTTAAGCTCAGGTGGCAAACGGTTGTTATCACAATGGCCGCCGGTAATACCTAAAGAGGGGCCTGCTGCCCAAATACGAGGGCCAATTATATCGCCTGCATTAATTCCATCGCGTACTGCAATTACGCTGTAACCTTCTGCGCCCACATTACGCACAGTAGTAAACCCAGCTTCTAGGGTTTTTTTCGCAAAGTATGCTGCTTTTACAGCCATACGCGGTATCGATTGTCCTACACGCTCACTGCGAGGTACCGTTGGATCGCTGGTTAAATGCACGTGCATGTCCATTAATCCTGGCATAAGTGTCAGCTCAGGCAGCTTAATATGTTCATCCCCTTTATTAAGCTTAGGCGTTTTATTGCTATCAATTGCGGTGATCACGCCATTATCTATGGTAACTAGGGGCGACTGTATTAACTTACCACTTTGAACATCAAGCATTGCCTTAGCAGATACATAAGTAACAGCGTAAGCATTTATACTGTTTAAACATAAAAGTGCGATAGAAGCAGACAGTAGTTGTTTTTTCATATTAAGGGATCTTTTATTAGTATTTTAAATTAACTCGACTTTACCAAGCTAAACACAAACTGCAAATAAATAGCGATGACTGCAATCTATCGTAATTTCTTTATTTAGTTGATGTAACTACGCATACTCGTTAAGTAAATATTAACAGGGTATCAGCATGAAATTAATAAACTTGGCGGTTGTAGCCAGTGGTGTACTGCTTGCTTTAAGTGGTTGCACTAATATGAATAAAAGTAAGCATGAAAGTAACAACACCAGTGGCCACGCGCAATTAAGCATGGGTAATACTGGCAAAGCAGTGGTGTCAGAGCTCTCAGCGCAGCAACAGCTTGATGTACTGGTAGCGCAATATTACGATGAATCGCTTATGTTTAGCCCTCTTAGTGCCACTTACAATGGTCGTAATGAGTTTAATAACCAATTTACACCTATTATTTCATCAGCTAACCGCGATAAAAAAGCCGCTTTTTATAAAAAGTATCAACAGCGCTTAACACTTATTGATAAAGAGCAGCTAGTAGGGCAAGCATTATTAAGCTTTGAAGTATTAACCCAAGACTTAGCGCTTAAACTTGAAGGAATGCAATACCCAGATTATTTATTGCCAATTAATCAAATGGCAGGGGCGCATAATACCTTTGCAGGTTTTGGCTCGGGACAAAGTGCACAACCTTTTAATACAGTTGAAGATTACACCAACTTTTTAGCCCGAAGTAAGGGCTTTATTAACTGGCTTGTAAGTGTGCAAGAATCAATGGCGCAAGGCATAAAGCTTGGCGTAGTGTTACCAACGCCACTGGCTAAAAAGCTGCAACTACAATTTGCAGCACATGTGGTAACTGACGCCGAAGACTCACTATTTTGGGCGCCAATTAAAAACTTCCCAGAGTCGTTTACAGCACAGCAAAAGCAACAAATTACAGCACAATATAGAAAATTGATTATAGAGCGTTTAGTACCTGCATATAACAGCATGAGCGAGTTTTTAGCTAATCAATATATTCCTAATAGCCGAGAAAGTGTTGGTTATAGCGATTTACCTAACGGTAAAGCGTGGTACGAATACCAAATTAAAAAACACACTACGCTTAGTTTATCTGCTAACGAAATTCATGAGATTGGTTTAAGTGAAGTAGCGCGCATTTTAAGCGAAATGAAAAAAGTAAAAGCAACCGTAGGTTTTAAAGGTGACTTATCTGCATTTTTTGACCACTTACGTGATTCGGACGAATTTTATTACAACACCCCTGAAGAGCTAATTGCGGCATATGAAAACGTTAAGAAAAAAATAGATGCGCGTTTGCCACTGCTTTTTAACATAGCACCCAAAGCGCCATATATTGTAAAAGCGGTAGAAGCTTACAGAGCACAATCGGCTGCGGGCGCATCTTATGCGTCTCCAGCACCGGATGGCTCTCGTCCAGGTGTTTTTTATATTAATACCTATAACTTAAAGGCGCAGGCTAAGTTTTTACTCGAAACGCTCTCGATTCACGAAGCAGCGCCTGGGCATCACTTTCAAATAGCATTACAGCAAGAAATAGATGGCCTGCCAGATTTTCGTAAATTTGGTGGTTACACCGTATTTGCCGAAGGCTGGGCGTTATACGCCGAAAGTTTAGGGAAAGAGCTGGGCTTATTTACCGACCCTTATATGTGGTATGGGCGTTTGTCAGATGAGCAATTACGCGCCATGCGTTTAGTACTCGATACTGGTTTTCATACAAAAGGTTGGACGCGTCAGCAGGGTATTGATTACATGCTAGCTAATTCGTCTATGGCTAAAAGTGATGTAATAGCCGAAGTTGAGCGTTACATAGCATGGCCAGGCCAAGCGTTGTCGTATAAATTAGGGGAGTTTAAAATTAGCGAACTGCGCGACTTCGCACATAAACAGCTAGGTAATAAGTTTGATATTAAAGCGTTTCACACGCAAATACTCATAGATGGCGCATTACCTATGCCAATTTTAGAACAGAAAATAAAGCGCTGGGTTAAATCAGAGCAATAATGCTTAGGCAAAGCCTTTACCAGCACGGTATTGGCTTTGCGCCATTTGCAGCAATACGGTAGAATGCGCGCTCTTTAGGGGCGCGAGTACATTATGTTTGATCAACAATTAGCAAATACACAATTTTGGCTTGAAAAAAGCCTAAGCGACATGAACCAAAATGAATGGGAAGCCATTTGTGACGGCTGCGGAAAATGCTGCTTAAATACCTTTATTGATAGCGAAGATGAAGATGAATTTACCGCCACCGATCAATTACGCGAAGGTGAGCAGTTAATATTTACTAATATTGTGTGTCAGTATCTCGATAATAATACCTGTGGTTGTAGCGAATACGAAAATCGTCAAACGCTGGTTCCATCTTGTGTAAAACTTACCAAAGAAAACCTCAAAGATATCTTTTTTATGCCACAAAGTTGCAGCTACCGCCGTTTGCACGAAGGACGAGGATTAGCCTCGTGGCATCCGCTGTTAAATAATGGCGACAAAACAAAAATGCATCAGCAAGGCATTTCGGTAAAAGACAAAACAGTAAAAGATTGCGACGTTAAGCTCGACGACTTTGACCTATATATAGCCGAGTGGCCAACCAAGGATAGCGATTAATGAGCAAGCAACAGGCTGTTATTGGTTTATTAAATCCCAAAAGCCCAACTAATGTGGGCGGTGTATTACGTGCTGCAGGTTGCTATGATGCGCAGCAGGTGTTTTTTACCGGAAACCGTTATTTAAATGCACAAAAATTTCATACCGATACAAAAAATGTGGTTGAGCGAATTTCACTAACGGCCACCGATAATTTAGAAAAGGTAAAGCCACAAGGTGCCACGGTTGTGGTTATTGAGCTAATTGAAGGTGCTACGCCACTGCCTGAGTTTACCCACCCAGAAAATGCATTTTATGTGTTTGGCCCAGAGGATGGCTCAGTGTCTAAAGAGGTTTTAAAGTGGGCCGACGAAGTAGTGTACATTCCTACTATTGGCTGCATGAACCTCGCTGCCACTTGTAACGTGGTGCTATACGACCGCTTAGCAAAACTAGGCGGCGTAGAGAGCAGCGATACTACAATTATCAATTCGCGCGATACCAATAATAAAATGAAATGGGAAAAAGCATAGCGTTTTAGTCGCTGTGCAGCGTATTTTAAAACGACATAAATTCCCCGTAGTTAAGTGCAATCAGTAATAAGCCTCGTAAGGGGCTTGTATTCTTAAGTACATAATTTAAACAACACACCTTAATCTCCTCCGTTCTTTTCAAGTTCATGAATAATCATAATTAAGCCTTTATTACTGTTTTAGCTTTTTTGTTGCTTGTAAGTTTTAATAACTAAGACATTTAGTTAAATATTTGCTAAAACTGTACGTGCTAATAATAACAACTAAAAAAGGGCACTTATGCTTGGCTCGTTAAAATTTACCTCTAAGGTCACTATTGCTGCATCACTGGTATTAGTATTGGTACTTGGTGTTTTTACAATTAATAACTATGTATCTATGCGTAATCAAACCGAGCAGCAACTTGCTCTTGTACTGCAACAAAGTTCAGAATCTGTTTCGCAAAACATTGCTAATTGGCTAAACGACAAACTGGCAATTGTTATAGCCATAGCAAAAACGCACCAATCTAGTGACAGCAAAGCACTTACCCTTACACAGCTTAATACCGCTGAGTTGGCCGGAAACTTTAAAAATACCTATATTGGTAAATCCAATGGCGTGTTTATATTAAACGATCAAAGTGTAGTATTGCCCGCTGATTTTGATGCCACGTCTCGCCCTTGGTACAAGCTAGTAGAAAACAAAGCCAATACTGCGTTTACTACCCCCTATATAGATGTAACCAGCAATGAACTTACTATATCTGCGGTTGTGCCGATGCAGCAAAATGAGCAGTTTATTGGCGTAGCCGGCGCCGACATAGAAATGAGCATTATTACAAAAATTATAAACGATATAGACTTTTTAGGCTTAGGTTACGGCTTTTTAATAGACAGTAACGGCCAAGTGTTAAGCCACCCTAACAGAGCGCTTAATTTAAAAAACACTACTGAGTTATTTGGTACCCATACAGCTTTACAAAGCGAATTTACAGAGTATCAAGTGGCAGGGCAAAGTAAGCTTATATCGTATACAAAAATACGCGGTATAGAAAATGTTGACTGGTACTTAGGCGTGGTAATCGATAAAGATAAAGCCTTTGCCAGTGTGTCGGCCTTTGGTAAAACGGCCGCTATATATATGCTTATTGGTATCGTTGTTATCATTATTATGATGCAACTATTATTGCGCTATTTAATGCGCCCAATGCAGCGATTAAACGACGCTATTAAAAACATTGCCCAAGGTGAAGGCGACCTAACGTGTAGATTAGAAGTTGAAAATGAAGACGAGTTTGGCGAGTTAAGTCATTCTTTTAATTTATTTATTGAAAAAATACAGCACTCTATTGAACAAGTAAAACACACCACAGAGTCATTAGATGTGGCTATTTCGAGTTTAGTGGCACAAACCGATTCAACATTATTAATGTACGAAGACCAAACTAAACGCACCGACAGTGTAGCTACCGCAATTAATCAGTTTTCTGCCACCGCAATGGAAATATCAAACAGTGCTGAGCGTGCCTCTAAGTTAGCTAAAAATGCCGTTCAGCACTCAGCGCAAAACCAGCAAACACTCAGTAATAACGTGGCCAGTATTCATCAGTTATCAAAAAATATGGAACAGGCACAGCAAACTATTAATAGCTTAAATGTGCATACAGCCAGCATTGGCCAAGTACTTGAGGTAATTAAAGGCGTAAGCGAGCAAACAAATTTACTTGCCCTTAATGCCGCAATAGAAGCTGCACGGGCTGGTGAAGCTGGGCGTGGTTTTGCTGTGGTTGCCGATGAAGTTCGCCAATTAGCGCATCGAACCCAGCAATCAACCCAAGAAATAGAAGACACCGTAAGCCAATTACAAAAAGGCTCTAATTTAGCGGTAGAACTAATGAAAACCAGTTTAAGCGACAGTGAAACAAGCGTGCAACAAGCCGATGCGGTAGGTGTTGTAATGCAACAGATTATAGATGCAATACAAAAAATTAGCGATGCGAATCATGTTGTTGCTAGTGCAACCGATGAGCAAAATCAGGTTGTTAAGTCTCTCGATTCAGACATTCATAATATAAGTGAGCTTTCAATACAGGGCAAAGCTAATTTAAACCGTACCTTGGATGAATGCACCAAGCTTAAACAACAATTTAGTGATTTAGAGCGCATGGTTAAAAAGTTTAAAGTTTAAAAACAATCGCTAACAGCAGTTTAGCTATTAACCATTATAGTATGTGTAAATGCTGGTGGCTTACATTAAGCACGAGCTGTTAATGCGGAGGAGCAAATGGCTCAAAGTAAACTTGTTTATGTACACGACCCTATGTGCAGTTGGTGCTGGGGTTATGCACCAAGCTGGCTTAAATTAAAAGCCGCTCTTGAGAGTAAACTAGTGGTTGAATACAAAGTCGGGGGGCTTGCTCCTGATAGCCAAGATCCTATGCCACAAAACATGCAGGATATGCTACAAAACACCTGGCAAAAAATAGCAGCGCAATTGGGGACTGAGTTTAATTTTGACTTTTGGCGCAACTGTAAACCAAGGCGCTCAACGTATCCTGCGTGTAGAGCGGCGCTTATTGCGCGTAAAGCGGGCAAAGAAAGTGCAATGGTTGCAGCCATTCAGCAAGCCTATTATTTAAATGCTCAAAACCCCTCAGATGAAAGTACATTAATTAGCTTAGCCGAGCAAATAGGTTTAAATAAAGCGCAGTTTGCAAATAGGCTTCAATCAAAAGAGCTTAATGATGAGTTAATTGCAGAGATTAATTATGTACATAGTTTACCTATTCAGGGTTTTCCATCTTTAGTGCTTATTAATGAGGGTAGCGCGTACCCAATAGCAATAAACTACACCGACTGGCAAAAAACATTAAACCAAATTAATGCTATTTTAAGCTAAATAACGTGAACACGGGTTAAGTATTGCTAAATTGTGCGTGTTTGCTTGTCAAACACTCACTCCTCTTATAACACTTCTTACACAACACTCCTTACACTGCACCCTTAGGCAGGCTATTTATTAACGCTGTCATAAAAGCGACTTCTTTACGCAACATGCTTGTCATTTTTCATCTATACACTTTCGCTCATTGAAAAAAGTTAGTTTTTAATTGTTTGTATCAAATATTTAAAACTAACAAAAACAAACTAGCAAATCTGCTAACTAACGAGTAAAGGTGTATGCGATGAAAGGCGTTAAACCATTAATTATAGCTGGTATTGTGGCCGCAAGTGCCGCGGTACACGCAAACGATTTAAATAAGGTTATTGATAAAAGCAGTGAAATTACTAAATCGGCTGCGCAATCACAAACAAAAATAGACAAAATTGCAGATTCAATGCAAGGACGTCTGCAACAGTTTAAAACCCTTAATAAAGAAATTGATGGTTTAGCTGTGTATAACGCTCAGCTTACAAAACAGTTAAATAACCAAATTGCAGAAATGCAATCGATGAACCTCTCTATGGATCAGGTTTCAATTATTGAGCGTCAAATTACGCCATTAATGATGCGTATGATCACCGGCCTTGAACAGTTTGTATTACTCGATGTGCCATTTTTAAAAGACGAACGTGAAAAGCGTTTAACCTCTTTAAAAGCCATGATGGAACGTGCCGATATTACCTCTAGCGAAAAGTTCCGCCGCGTACTCGAAGCCTACCAAGTAGAAGTTGATTATGGCCGCACTATTGAAGCCTACAGCGCACTGCTTGAGGTAGATGGTAAAGAGCGCGAAGTCGATTTTTTACGCATTGGTCGCTTAGAGCTCATTTACTTAACCCGCGATAGTAAATTAGCTGGTAGCTGGGATACACAAACAAAAACGTTTGCAGCACTTCCAGACTCAACCATTAGCCAAATTAATAAAGGTTTACGCATTGCGCGTAAGCAACTTGCCCCAGATATGTTAACTCTGCCAGTTCACGCTGCACGATAAGAGGTCGAAAATGAAATTGTTTACTCAAATGACAAAAATGGCCGTACTTGCTGCAAGTATAAGTTTTACATGCGCAAGTGTAGCAGCAGAGCCAATGGATTTAGATTCATTACTTAAAAACCTTGAACAAGGTAAATCTGCGCAAAGTGTGCAAAATACTCAGCGTGAACAACAATTTACTGCGCGTCAAAACGAGCAAGTACAAATACTAAAAGACACGCAAGCAAAACGTAGCCAAATGCTTAGTGAATCAGACCGTTTAGAAACACAGTTTGAAGAAAACGAAATTAAACTGGCTAATTTAACCGATACTCTATCAAAGCGTATGGGATCACTTAAAGAATTGTTTGGTGTGTTGCAACAAGTGGCAGGCGATTCAAGCAATAAGTTTGCTACCTCTGTGGTATCGGCAGAAATACCTGGTCGAAGTGTTTTTATGGACGATCTGGCACAAAAAATGGGATCTACTTCACAACTTGCTTCAATCGAAGATATTGAAAAAGTGTGGTATGAGCTACAACGTGAAATGACTGAGCAAGGCAAAGTGAGCCGCTTTAATACTCAGGTTATTATTGAAGGTGGTAACAAAGCAGAGCAAGAAGTTGTGCGAGTTGGTGCTTTTAACCTTATTTCCAACGGTAAGTATTTAGAATACAGCCCAAGCACAAATACGCTAAGTGAGCTTACGCGCCAGCCGGTATCGCGCTATACATCAACCGCAGGCGATTTACAGCAGGCTAAAAACGGTATTGTGCAGTTTGCACTAGACCCAACTGGTGGCTCAATTTTAGGTTTACTAGTACAAGCCCCAGATACCGCTGAGCAAGTACACCAAGGCGGCGCTGTGGGTTACGTTATTTTAGGTGTGGGTTTATTAGCACTGTTAATTGCAATTGAGCGTTTTGTATCTTTATTGCTAGTGGGCGGCAAAATTCGCCGTCAGCTCAAAGACACGGTTGCTCGCGACGACAATCCACTTGGCCGTGTTATGAAAGTAAAAGACGACTACCCAAATGTAGCCTACGACACCCTAGAGCTTAAATTAAGCGAAGCTATACTGCGCGAAATGCCAAAAATAACCCGTAATTTAACCCTGATAAAAATTATTTCAGTAGTGGCTCCGCTGCTTGGTTTACTTGGTACAGTTACCGGTATGATCAATACCTTCCAAGCCATTACCTTGTTTGGCACCGGGGATCCTAAGCTCATGGCAGGCGGTATTTCTCAAGCGCTTGTAACAACAGTACTTGGCTTGGTTGTGGCAATACCCACAGTATTTATTTACACCATACTCAACACCCGAGCAAAAAGCTTACTGCTTATTTTACAAGAGCAAAGCGCGGGCATTATTGCAAAACGAAGTGAAAAAGGAGCATAAACCATGGTGCTATTGATTGATTCAATCAATGCTATCCGTGATTTTCTCGACACTGGTGGCCAAGTTCTCTTGGTCATTGGGGTGTTAATCTTCGCGATGTGGTTATTGATACTCGAGCGATTTATTTACTTTTTTAATGGTTTTCGTGGTTACAAAAAAGCCATCAAAAACAGTTGGCTTGCCCGCAGCGAGCGTAATAGCTGGAACGCAGAACAAATTCGCCAAGTGATGATCTCACGCGCCAGTATGCGCCTTAACGCTAACTTAGCACTTATTAATGTGATGGTTGCATTGTGTCCGCTACTTGGCCTACTTGGCACAGTAACAGGAATGATTGAAGTGTTTGATGTTATGGCAATTACAGGTACAGGCAGTGCGCGCTCTATGGCGTCGGGTGTATCTAAAGCAACTATTCCAACTATGGCAGGCATGGTCGGTGCGTTATCTGGGGTATTTGCCTCAACGTACTTACAGCGCCGCGCTAAACGTGAAGTAGCGCTACTTGAAGACAGCATGGTTTTAGACCATTAAGCAATTATTAATAAGTGGCTCTACCTATAGCCACTTATTTTAGGAGAATAAAAATGAGAGCCCCATTAGGAAACCTATTTCAAGAAGACGAAGCAGAAGAAATAAACATGACCCCCATGCTAGATGTAGTATTTATCATGCTTATTTTCTTTATTGTAACCGCCTCATTCGTAAAAGAGTCGGGTATTGATGTTAACCGCCCCGAAGCCGCCACTGCAGTAAAAAAAGAACGCGCTAATATTTTGGTCGCTATTTCAGACACAGGTGAAATTTGGATTAATAAACGCCAAATAGATGTACGTGCGGTGCAGGCAAATATTGAGCGTTTAAAAGCCGAAAATCCACAAGGGAGCGTGGTTATTCAAGCTGATAAAAAGTCGACCACCGATACTTTAATTAAAGTAATGGATGCAGCGCGCGCCGCAGGTGTGTTTGATGTGTCGATTGCGGCCCAAGAAGCCTAAGGGTTAGCTATGCGTTATTTAATAGCATTTGTAATAGCCATTTTAGTGACCTTTATGCTGTTTTTAGGCATGCAGGCACTTATTACTGGTGGTGAGGGCGCAATGAGTGAACCTGCAAAGGGGAACGTGCTTGACTTTGTACGGCTTAAAAAAGAAGAAAGCTTACAAACAAAACAGCGCAAACCTCAAAAGCCACCCACACCTAAAGAGCCACCACCACCAATGGAGTCACCAAAAATGCAAAACAGCGATGCCAATGCAAAAGCTAATAATTTTGACTTTGCGGCCAATGTTAATGCCGAGGTGAATTTAGCCGGTGGTTTAGCCCTTGAATCAAGTGATGGTGAATACCTGCCCATTGTAAAAGTGGCGCCAGTGTACCCAAGGCGCGCACTGTCTCGTGGGATTGAAGGCTACGTTATTGTTGAGTTTACAGTAACCAAACAAGGCACAGTTCGCGACCCGCAGGTATTAAAGGCAGAGCCTGAATCGCTATTTGACCGAGCGGCGATGGATGCAGCCCTTAAATTTAAATATAAGCCCCGCGTAGTCAATGGTGAAGCCGTTGAAGTTGCGGGAGTGCAGAACAAAATATCTTTCCAGATAAGCGGTTAATTTTTGGATTAATTAATTCAACCTATTAATGGATAGAAAAGCGAGGCGATGATGAAACTACAACCAATAGCAGTTATTTTTAAATTAACACTTTTTTGCACTGCAGCAATAAGCGCAAGTATTGTAACCCCCAGTGCACTTAGTTTATTACCAGGTGTGAGTGCTTTTACGGCGCAAGCCGCAGAGCAAAAAACCAAACGAGTACCGGCCCTGCGTGAAAAAGTATATAGCCAGTTAGCGCGAGCCCAAAAGCTTGCAGACGATGGCGATGTTAAAGCAGGCCTTGAAGCGCTTGATTCCATACAAGATCGCGCATCAAGCATGAACTCCTACGAAATTGCGATGATGCATAACTTTTATGGCTTTATTTATTACAACGAAAACGACTTACCCAAAGCAATAGCCGCGTTTGAAAAAGTAGTCGCAGAGGAAGGTATTCCAGAAACATTACGTTTAAGCACTACGTTTAGTTTGGCTCAATTGGCAATGGCTAACAGTGACTACAGCAAAGTAATTACGTTTTTAGATCAATGGGATGCAATTAATACAAAAGACAAGCCAGAGAGCTACTATGTGTTAAGAGCGCAAACTTATTATCAGCTAAAAGACTACCAGCAAGGCCTTAACTACATAACACAAGCTATTACACTAAGTGACAGCGAAGGCAAAGTACCAAAAGAGAACTGGCTAGTATTACAGCGTGCTATGTACTACTCACTTAATCAAACTGATAAAGTAGTAAAGGTACTAGAGCGCATGGTAAAGCTGTATAACAAACCAGAATACTGGGTGCAGTTAGCAGGTATGTATGGCGAAACAGGTCAAGAAAAACAACAACTCGCAATTATTGAAGCGGCATATCAGCAAGGCTTTTTAACCTCCAAGTCAGATTTACGCCAATTAGCACAGGTGTATTTATACAATGGCTTGGCTTATAAAGCAGCCATAGTGATGAGTAAAGCAATTGAGGCAGGGATAGCTGAGCAAACCGCTAAAAACTATGCCTTTGTAGCCGAAGCTATGATCCAAGCTAAAGAAGATGCGCAGTCGATTAAATACTTTGTAAAAGCGGCGCAGTTATCAAGCAGCGGTAACTACGATCAGCGCTTAGCACAAGTGTATATTAATACAGAGCAATATGAAGAGGCTGCCGACTCTGCGCGTAAAGCACTTGATAAAGGCAATCTTGATTTTGAATCAAACGCATTTGTGGCCTTGGGCATGGCGCAGTTTAATTTACAAAACTTTGATGCCTCTATTTTAGCGTTTGAACAAGCGCAAATACATAAAAAATCGCAGCGTTTAGCCAAGCAATGGATTAAATATGTAAAGCGCGAAAAAATACATGCTGAAACCCTAAAAACAGCGCTACTTTAATGTTTTTACTGCTGCGCTAGGTGCTAAATAAATAGCGTATAAAAACAGTTTATAATCGCAACGCCAAACCGCGCTAATATTAATTTAGTGCGGTTTTTTTTATTTCTGTAAAGTTAACCATTTGAATATGCTTATTTATTATTGTCACATAGTGTTTATTAAAATGTAACGGCACTGTCATATCTCTCCCGTATTGTACTCCTATTCGATAACTCAAGTGACCTTAATGCATGAGTATCGTGCCTTAAAGTGACTTAAGTTATTACTTAATGCGCTAACAAAATAATTAAATACTTTAACGGAGTGAACAATGAAATTATCTGGCTTATTTAAGGTTAGTCTAGTGGCTACTGCAATGACTTTAGCAGGCTGTGGCGGCGATATCGAAATTACACCTACGGTGAACGATAACAGCACCAGTACTGATAACAGTGTTAATAATTCAAATAATAATAGCGGTGGCACTAACGATGATATTAGTTGTACCGAGTACCAAACTGATGCGGGCACGGTTGCTGGTATTTTTGATGGTAAAGACTGTTTATATAATGACTCGTTTGCCAGTAAAAACATTCAAATTACAGCCAACTTAACCTTTGAAGAATTACCAGATGGCGGTGTTCACTTATTCGAAGACGCATTACTAATTGGTACAGATGGCGACACGACTACTGATTTTAGCATTCCAACAAACGGCCCTACTTTAACGGTTAAGCCTGGGGCAACCCTTGCATTTAAATCGGGTGAGGCTATTGTGCGCATTGCCCGTGGTGCAAAAATTCAAGCAGTTGGTACTGCCGATAAACCGATTGTATTTACCTCTGCTAAGGCGTTTCCTCGCTTTGATGCCGAAGGTAAAGGCCCACTCTATGCAGATTGGGGCGGCATAATTATTAATGGTAATGGCATTACTGATCAATGTACTGACGCAGAGCGCGACGCGGCAACGTGTAATGTGCCCTCAGAAGGGATCACCAGTTACTTTGGTGGTAATGATAATAGCGACTCTAGCGGTAATATAAAATGGACCAAAATTTGGTATGCCGGTTCAGGTCCTAAAGTAGGCGGGGAAGGGGATGATTTAAACTCGTTAACCCTCAATGCGGTAGGCTCGGGTTCAGAGTTTGACTACATTCATATTCACCAAGGTTTTGATGATGGTATTGAAATATTTGGTGGCGCAACCACCATTAAGCATGTTGTTGTAACCGACACTCAAGATGATTCGTTTGACTTTGATGCAGGTTGGCAGGGCAAAGCGCAGTTTTTGTTTGTTAAACACGGCACCGTAATTACCCGTGAAGGCACCACAGTATATATGGGTAATAACGGCTTTGAGTCAGACGGCGTAAAAGGTACATCAAGTGCGCAAGTGGCACCATCAAACCCAACCATTGCTAATGTTACTATTATCACCACCGATGGCCTATCGGTTCGCGATACTGACCCTTCAAATGCGTTTAAATTTGATGACTCATTTAATGCTAATTTTTATAACGTATTAATGACCAAAGACATAGCTTTGCAATCTAGCTGTATTAGCTTTTCAAGCGATGGCGAAAAGCAAGCCGATAAAATTATTTTTAATAGCTCAGTAATGACCTGCGCCTCTGAATTTGACGATGCCGACGGCACCTTTAATAGTGGCAAAGAGCCTGCAGCATTAACGGCCACTACACTTACTGCCTGGTTTGATAATAATGGCAGTAATCAACGTATAGGCGAAGGGGCGGATGTATTTGCCAGCAATGGCTTTGCTACAAATACAGCTTCAACCGACATTACTGTTACCGCTAATGATTTAAGTGGCTTAGATGCGAGCTTTTTTGAAGACGCCCCTTACATTGGCGCAGTGTCTGATCAAGACACCACGTCACCTTGGTACAAGTGGGTAGAAACAGCACTCGCTGCATCAGCTCAAGACTAATACCTCAGTAACGTACATTAAATAGTTAGGGCGCCATTTGCAAAGTGCATTTTAGGCGCCCGTTTTTTAACTGATTAGGGATCTGTAAAGATGTTGAATCAAGCTAGATTGAATAAATTGTCATTGGCAATTAGTCTCTCGCTTTTAGCAAGCTCGCTTAATTTGAGCGCTGCACAAAGTGAGCAAAGCGAAATAGAAGAGGTTGTTGCTGTAGGCACTCGGCTACAAGGTAGCGCCGCTGCTGTGGTTGAGGAGCGTAAAAACCAAGCCTTTGTTGCCGATATTTTAGGTGCTGAACAACTTGCGCGAACCGGCGATAGCGATGCGGCTTCGGCGCTGCGCCGTGTAACGGGTTTAACCTTAGTAGATGGTAAGTTTATTTATGTACGAGGCTTAGGTGAGCGTTATTCTAGCGCGCGTTTAAACGGGGCTTATATTCCCAGCCCCGATTTAACGCGCAACGTAGTGCCGTTGGATATTTTTCCTGCCAGTATTATTCAAAGTATGGCGGTACAAAAAGCCTACTCTCCAGATATGCCAGCGGCGTTTGGCGGCGGTAATATCGATATTCGTACTAAATCAATTCCTGCAGAATTTACTGCCGGCTTTGCGGTTGGTTTATCTAAAGATACATCGGCTAGCAGCGGTTTTACCTATAAAGGTAACGATGGCGATATTCCCCAAATATTAAATAACGCCATAGTGCAATACAAAGGCAATTTTGATGTGGGGAACATTATTGCTAAAGATAACTTGGTTGATAACAGCGATGCGTCACGCTCAGACCAAGCTATTGCCATTAACAATCAACTGTTAAAATCGCTACCACGTAATTTTGCTTTAAAAGATGAATCGTTAGACCCAAATTGGGATATTAAAGGCCATTTAGGTAATAGTTTTGATGAGTCCTTTTTAGGCGGTACTTTTGGCTTTTTGCTCTCTGGTGAATACGATAAAAGCTGGGACTCTGCAAAAAGAAGAACCGCTGTTATAGCACAAGATATTGGAGATGATTGTGCAACCACCCTTAATTCAGCGCAAGATGTAAGTACATCGTGTTTTAACACAGTTAAAGACTCTGTAAC
The DNA here is from genome assembly GCF_001465295.1 of Pseudoalteromonas translucida KMM 520. Taxonomy (NCBI): domain Bacteria; kingdom Pseudomonadati; phylum Pseudomonadota; class Gammaproteobacteria; order Alteromonadales; family Pseudoalteromonadaceae; genus Pseudoalteromonas; species Pseudoalteromonas translucida. The sequence continues at coordinate 724,697 of NZ_CP011035.1, forward strand.
CACCACCGAAAACGAGCGTTATAACGCCACGCTAAATTTAGGTTATAGATTAAATACCCATAGTATTTCATTTATGAGCTTATATTTACGCGACAACGAGGATGAAACCGAGGTAGCCACGTCGCAAAGCCCCGCAGGCAGCTCGGTATTTACCATAGTAAATGATAACCGAGCTAATCGTACTCATGAGTTTAATTTAGAGCAGCGCACGCTTACGGTAAATCAGTTATTAGGCCAGCATACCTTTTTAGATTACTGGGGGATTGGCGCTGACTGGCAATATACTCGCTCTAAAGCCAGTACTGACATTCCAACTAATGTAGAGTTTAAATTTAGAGATAACTACGATAACAGCGGTAACTATAGCAACTCGCAAATTACCGGCGATGATAACCGTGCGCTGTTCTCGTATATAAATATGCAAGACAGAGTAAATTCATACGGTGGTAATTTAACGCTTCCCTTAAGCTTTACTGCTGTTGAGGTAGAGTTAAAAACCGGCTTTGATATTGCCGACCGAGCGCGTATTTATAACACCTCTAGTTTTGCAGTAAATAACGGCACTGGCTTGGCGTTAACTGTGGCAGATAATCCGCTTGATGCGGGCAATTATTTAACCGATGAATTTATTGACGGCGAACGTATTTTACTCGACTTTAATGAACCCTCAGCCCCCGATGCAGATGACTATATTGCGGGGCAAAAAATATCAGCGGCGTATGGCTCGTTTGATGTTATTTATGATGACTTACTGCGCTTAAGTGGTGGGGTGCGTTATGAAGAATTTAAACAAACCTCTATCGGCACCTCAAGCTTAATTTTTACTGCGGATGACTTAAATATTTACTATTCCCCAGAAAAAATAGCCGCAGGCAGTATTAATGAAGATGACTTTTTTTCGGCACTATCGCTTACATATTTAGGCGGCGAAAACTACCAAGTACGTTTAGGGTATGGCGAAACAGTAGTGCGCCCCGACTTACGTGAAGTAGTGCCAGTGTCGTATTTTGATCCGCTAACCGACATTCGTACTTTTGGCCGTGTGGGTTTGCAAAGTAGCCCAATTAAAAATTACGATTTACGCTATGAATATTATGGCAACACCGGAGATTCATTCTCTGTGGCTGCTTTTTATAAAGACATAGATAAACCGATTGAAACTGTATTACGCATTGGCGATGAAGATTACTCAGCCTCATTTGTAAATGGTAAAACTGCGCAGGTATACGGTATAGAAACCGAATGGCTAAAAGATCTTACTTATTTAACCGAAGGGTTATTTACCAGCGGTAACATTACTTTAAGTGACTCAGAGGCAGATATCGATCCTGCACTTGCGAGTAACTTAACTAACCCGACTAAACGCATGACCGGGCATTCTAAATACGTGGTTAACTTACAGCTAAACTACGACTCTGTTGATGGCCAGCATAGTAGCTCGTTGGTGTATAATGTATTTGGCGAGCGTATATTGGCCGCCGGAATAGCCGGGCGTGATGATGCTTACGAGCAGCCTTTTCACTCACTCGATTTAATTTATACTTGGTATCCCGACTTTAACTCCAACGTTAAGTTTAAAGTGGCAAACTTACTTGATGAAGAGCAGCAAGTTACGCAGTCAGATATTGTAGTACGCTCTAAAGAAGTGGGAATGACCTTTGATGTGAGTTACAGCTACACATTTTAGCCACGCTAGCGTAAAGGTAATTATTATAGCCCCATGCTTTTGTATGGGGCTTTTGCTTTTTTATGGCTTAGTATGAAATATATTTAAGTTGTAACTTATTAACTAGTTTTGTTAAACCACCAGTGTTAGCTTAAGCTTGATATGAAAATTAAATCTCACGCAATGAATTTTAATTTTTAATCTTTTCAGGCAACTTTTATGAATCAAATAATGGAACTCACAATGAAAAAAGTAGGATTAGTCGGTTGGCGTGGCATGGTTGGCTCTGTGTTATTAGAGCGTATGAAGCAACAAAGTGATTTTGCACTTATCGACACCACCTTTTTCACCACCTCACAAGCGGGCCAATTAGGCCCAGATATTGCGGGCGAAGCAAAGCCGTTACTCGATGCCAGCAATATTTCCGAACTGGCTAAAATGGATATTATTGTTACCTGCCAAGGTGGCGATTACACTAATGCTGTTTATCCACAATTGCGCGAGTCGGGTTGGGATGGTTATTGGATAGATGCAGCATCGGCACTGCGTATGGCTAACGACAGCATTATAGTACTCGATCCGGTCAATAAAGACGTTATTGAGCAAGGTTTATCACAAGGTGTTAAAACCTTTGTAGGCGGTAACTGTACGGTTTCTCTTATGTTGCTTGCACTGGGCGGTTTATTTGAGCAAGACTTAATAGAATGGGTAAGCCCCATGACCTACCAAGCTGCGTCGGGCGCGGGTGCGCGCAATATGAAAGAGTTAATTGCACAAATGGGCGCAATTCATCAAAGTGTTGCCGAGCAACTTGCAAATCCAAGCGCTGCTATTTTAGAAATAGATAAAATAGTCAGTGAAAAAATGGCATCAGATTCACTGCCGCAAGATCAGTTTGGTGTGCCACTCGCGGGAAGTTTAATTCCGTGGATTGATGTGCCTATGCCAAGTGGCCAAAGTAAAGAAGAGTGGAAAGCGCAAGTTGAAGCGAATAAAATTTTAGGCTCGGCTAAGCAACCTATTCCAATAGATGGTTTATGTGTGCGTATTGGTGCTATGCGTTGTCATTCACAAGCAATGACCATTAAATTACGTGAAGATATTAGCGTTGCCAAAATAGAGCAAATTTTAGAATCGCATAACGAGTGGGTAAAGGTTATTCCTAATGAGCGCGACATTAGCACTACCGACCTAACCCCAGTTAAAGTCACCGGTACACTGAGTATTCCAATTGGGCGTATTCGTAAATTAGCCATGGGGCCTAAATATATTAGCGCCTTTACTGTTGGCGATCAGCTGTTATGGGGTGCTGCAGAGCCGCTACGTCGTATGCTTCGCATAATTGTTGATAGCGAATAATAGCAATTTAATGTAACTGCTATAAACGCTTAAATTGTTTTATAAAAAAAGGGTTAGCGATTGGCTAACCCTTTTTATTTTAAATGCTAAATTAATTATTTTTCAATTTAGAATTATTAAGCTGGTGGCTGTAAATAATTAATACTCTTTTTCTTTGAGTAATGACTTTAGATCAGCAATTTGTGCTTGCAAGGCGTTTACTTGCCCTTGTGTTGCGGGCAGTGAATCGTTATCGGCCAGCTCATCGCGGGCATTTTTATGCTCTTGCGACATTACTTCTAAAATGGCGCCAACCATCATATTTAAAAATACAAACGCGGTTAAAAATATAAAGGTTAAGTAGTAAATCCAGCTAAGTTTATAAACCAGCATGGTTTCGTACATTACGTCGGTCCAATCTTCAAACGTGGCAATTCTGAACAAGGTCAACATAGATATTGATACATCACCCCACAATACGGGGTTTATATGTGCAAACATCATACTGCCTATAGCGGCGTAAATATAAAAAATAACAAACATCAGCAGGGCTATGTAACCCATTTGCGGAATAGCTTTAAGTAAAGCGTTAACTAATAAACGCAGCTCGGGGACCATAGACACCAGCCGCAATACACGAAATATTCGTAATAAGCGTGCAATTAGCATACTTGAGCCAGCTGCGGGGTATAAGCTACCTAGTACAATAAGGGTGTCGAAAATATTCCAACCTTTGGAGAAAAAATCTTTGATGCCTTTACTGGCAATAAAGCGAATTACGAGCTCAATTAAAAAGAACGCCGTAATGCCTATATCCATCCAATTAAGGGCAGTTTCTACCGTTGGCGGAAGTGAATAGGTGTGAGCACCTACGGTAAGAGCAGAAACAACAATTACAGCAATAACAAATGATTGAAATAGTTTGCTTTTATCTATACGCTGAAACTGCTTTTGCAACTGCGGCAACATCATAATAAGTCCTGTACAAAGTAAGGTTTTTTGAGGCGCTTAATATACAGTTTTTACCTTCTAAAGTGTAAGGAATTTTAATGATTATCAATAAACTAAACGCGAGTTTACTGTTTGTAACCGGTTTGTGTTTGCTGGCTGGCTGCAGCTCTGATGCACGTTTTCATGAAATACAGTCTGCTCGTCTTGATGAGTGTAACTACAAAGCAGACAAAGAATATTACGAATGCCTTAAACTACAAGAGGCTAATTTTGAAGAGTTTAAAAAGCAACGAGCCGAAAACACTCAGTAACGCTTATTCAATCACTCTTATTAAATAACGGCTATTAAGCGTTATTACTATTTAATTACTATTTAATTTCAAATACTAATAAATTAAGAGGTTATGGCTAACACATTATGACAAAAACTCAAAAACAGCGTGATAAGCAAATACGCCAAGTACTTACCATTGCCTGTGAAAATATAAAACAAACCGATTTTGGCTTTGCTTACTTAACACATACCGTTGATTTAAATAACGAAGCTAACACCTTAAAAGTCCAATGCTATTTTAACGACGATTTAGCATATCAAAAAAGTGAGTTACATTTTGACGCACTTAAAAATGAGATAACGCAACAGCTTGCAACGATTGGTTTGGCTATTAAAGCAGCGAATATTTCGTTTTTAGTCGATTAATCTTTGTTTGGTTGGTTTGTGTATGCTTGGAGGCTATAATTGGCCAAATTATTTTTTAGAGTATAAATTATGGCTGTTCCTACTCGTTCGCAAATCTCCCCTGGTACAAAAGTAAATATCGTATTAAAAGAAGATCAACGCAGCGGCACATTAACACAAGGTGTGGTTGAGCGTTTATTAACAAAGTCACCAAACCATCCTCATGGTATTAAAGTACGTTTAGACGATGGCCAAGTAGGCCGAGTGAAAGAGATTTTATAATGAGCACTTTAACAGAACAGGCTTTTTGGGATTTAGTAACCGCTCCTGATTTAGGGCTCGATCCGCAAAATGTGAGTGATAACTTAAAACTTAAACTGCACGATTTAACCGATCAGCAGTTAATTGAGTTTGATAAGTTCTTTGGTATTTGTATGCGTAAATGCTACACCTGGGATTTATTTGGCGCAGCATTTGTAATGGCCGGTTGTAACGACGAATATGGTTTTAGTGAGTTTAGATGCTGGTTAATATCGCGCGGTGCAGACGTGTTCGAAAACGCTTTACTCAACCCAGACTCAATTGCCGCCTGTACGCCTGTGTATCATGTTAACGAGCAGCCTTATCCGTACATAGATGAATACGACTTAATTGCAGGGTTACTTTACGAGGAGCGTAACGATGACGAACTGCCATTTATTCCCTCAGGAAGCGACGAGCCAAAAGGCAAACGCTTTAAAGACAAAGCTAAGTTTTTAAAACAAAGCTATCCGCTGTTATTTGCTAAGTACTGGCAGTAATATTTTCACGCCCTAATCGTTTTATTTTTAACTGCATATAAAAACGCTTAGGGTGTGTTGCTCCTTTTTAAAGCAACACGACTTCTCTCCTTTTAAAGTAAATCTCTGTTATAGTTATAAAATTAAGCAACCAAGCATTTCGCTATTATTTAACCCACTAATTCGAGGATATAACCACTTAATGAAATACTTAACACTTGCTTTATTAGCTATTGCTTTTACCAGCGCTCATGCAGTTGCAACCCCAAGTAATAAAAGCCGGTTTATTCCGCTTTTAAAAACAAAACTGGGTGCTTATGAAGTGGTGTCGGCTAATTCAGCGTTATGCGTTAATAGCCAATTGAGTTTTGTAAATCCAGATAATGAAGATGCCGGTTTTACTTTAGGTGAGCAAATTATTTTTGACTCATTACATAACGGAACACAAACGGTTAAAAAACCCGATTTTTGTTTTGTTACTAGCTCATTAAAATACAAAAGCGATGGCATTGAAAACGGCTTAAGAATGAGCCGCTGCGAAAACCCAGCTAACGAAAAAACAATTAGCCAAAGCATTTATTTTTTAGCTAACGACACACTTAAATATACGTTAAGTCAGCCAAGCGTTGCATGCACATTTAAAAAAGTACCCGACAGTCAATAACGCATAAGTAAGCTGTACTTACTAACAATATATTTTGGGTATATCACGCCAGCGCGTGGTGTACTGCGGGGATAAAAAATTCCTGTTCATATGCCAACCTTCATTTAATTTACTGCTTGCTAAACTAAGCATTCCTTTACCGTAGCGTTTATTTATAGCATCAAGACAATTCATTAATACTGGATTGTCGGTGCGTTTATTAAATAAATCGTCTTGTTGAAACTCCTGCGCAATAAGCTCTAAAGCACCCACACCACATTTATAAAAGCGAATACCCGGCTGATATATTTGCTCAAACACTTGCGATACCGCATTAGCCATTACGCAGGTGTCGTTAGTGGGGCTGGCAAATGTATACATATACGACTTTTTATAAAAAACGTTTTCGTGAGACGAACTCGCCGCAAAAATATAAAGTTGTTTGCAAAGCGATTTTTGCTTTCTTAATTTACTTGCAACCACAGTAACGTGATTAATTAACGCAGTTTTAAGTGCCGTTGGCTCGTATATACGCTCGCCAAAGCTTCGGGTCGAAAATACCTCGCGCTTATCTTGGCGTACGTCGTCCCAATTTAAGCAAGGTATGCCATTAAGCTCATTTACAGTGCGCTCTACCACCACACTAAATGCACGGCGCATACTGTTAGGGTTTTGCTGCGCTAATTGCCATGCAGTGTGTATGTTCATTACTTTTAATTTTTTGGCTAAACGTTTACCAATACCCCATATATCTTGGCAACTCATTCTTTGTAAAATAGCTTTACGGCTTGCTTCGCAGTTAATAACAGCAACGCCATTAAATCCGGATAACTTTTTAGCGGCATGGTTTGCCGCTTTTGCTAAAGTAGCCGTAGGGCCAAAGCCAACACCAACGGGGAGCTTAGTTTCGCGCCATACGGTGCGCCTAATAGTGTGCCCATATGCAAACCAGTCATTAATAACAGGGGTGTAACCGTTAAAGTGTAAAAATGACTCGTCGATACTGTATACGTGTTGCACGTCGCAAAAACGGCCAATAACGTTCATCATTTTGTCGCTTAAATCAGCATATAACTCATAATTACTAGAGCGAATTACTACGTTATTTTGCGCAAGTAACTGCTTAACTTTAAAGTAAGGGGCAAATTTAGGAATGTTTAAACGCCGAGCAATGGGACACACCGCGCATATGCAACCGTCGTTATTGGTAAGCACTACCACAGGTTTTGAGCGAATAGCCGGGTCGAATACTTTTTCGGCACTGGCATAAAAGGCCACCGCGTCTACTAGGGCATACATAGCAGTAACTCAGGGCTTTGGCGATGCAGACGAATTGAGCGTGTAACTACGCCCTCAAGCTGAAACTCATCGCAGGATGTTAGTTGTACTGGTTTATACAAAGGTGATGCCGAGAGCAGCCGGGCATTGGTTTTATCAAGTAGCTTACACACAAATAAGCCATTTAAATTAGCAACTATAACGTCGCCATTTTTAGCCTGTTCAGCGCGGTCTACTATTAGCAAGTCGCCTTCAAAAATACCCACATCTTGCATTGAACTGCCAGAGGCAACGCCAATAAAAGTGGCGTCGGGGTGCTTTATTAATAGCTCATCAAGCGACACACCAAGCTCGCTATATGGCGCAGCAGGCGATTCAAACCCGCACACACCCGCTTCTATATAAATGGGAATAACAAACATAAAGATCAACCAAAACGCATATACTGTACAAGTATACAGTATATGCGTTTTGTTTTACTTTTGCCAAGTAATGAATGAAAGATCACTGCATGTTTTTGATCATTGTTTGTGCGGTATTTAAGAAGTCTTTGATTTGCGTCGAGTTTAAATTTTTACACATTTGCTCGTTAACTTGGCGCTCGGCACTTAGTAATTTGTTAAAAAGCGCAGTGCCAGAGGCAGTAAAAGAAACAATAAAACAGCGTTTATCGTGCTCACTGGCACATTTGTTGATTAAATTTAATGCTAAAAGCTCCTTAATTAAACGGGCAATTTGTGCTTTGTCGCGTTGAGTTTGGGTAACAATATCGTTAGCAGTACATTGCGGCGTTGCTGCAATAATATGCAAGCAACGCACATGCATAGCGTTTAAACCAAGGTCGTTTGCATTAATCGCATCACGCGTTGTTACGCGGTAGCTTTGCATTAGCATAAAGAGTGTATTAGGCAGAGATGATTTCATAGTAGTTACCAAATAGTTGACAATATCAATTAAATTGCTATAGTTGATTTTATCAACCAATGGGGCGTTGTGCAAATGTTGCTGCATGCAATTTAAACTTTTTGTAAAACGAGGTAATACATGAGTAGACAAATACGCAAAGCACAGGTGCTAAGTACGAAGCAAATTACACCGCACTTACAACGCATTGTGGTGGGTTCTGATGAATTTAAAGATCTTACGCCAAGTTACATAGGCCACTATGTAAAAGTGTTACTGCCCCATAACGGTGAACTCGATTTAAACATAAAAACGGCGCTTATGCGCTCCTATACTATTAACCATGTTAATGAGCAAACGGGGGCGCTCACGCTCGACTTTGTAATTAATATGCACCAAGGTCCTGCTACAAATTGGGCGCAAACAGCAAAAGTGGGAGACAGCTTAGCCATAGCTGGCCCGGGCCCTAAAAAGCTCGATAATTTTAGCCATTCGCACTACGTACTCCTTGGCGACTTAACCTCAGTTAATGCAGTGAAAGGCTATGCTCAGCAGTTACCGCATAGCGCGAAAATTGATATGTTTATTCATGCCCCTAGCGAGCAAGACATTATTAGTTTAGATACGCCGCGCACTGTAAATTGGCTAGTTACCAATAGCCCAGATGAAAGCATGCTAACGGCATTAAACAATTTAAAAGTAGGCGCACAATCCCCAATTGTTTTTATGGCGCTAGAGGCAGGCTTAGTGCGCAAAGTAAAAACTAAACTTAATGAGCTATACGCCATACCACGTACGCATATTGTGGCATCGGGTTATTGGAAAAAAGGATTAAACTCAGAGAGCTATAAACAGCAACGCCAACAAGCGGCACAACCCGCTTAAATATACTCAGGTTATTTAGCGTTTAGCACCTTTAGTATCTTGAATTACAGGTAACGCACACCCATCTCTAGTTTTTATGCTTGTGGTTATAGCACACCATAAGCATACCATTTATAGGAGCTGCTATTTTGTTATCTAATATTCCTTTTTCGTTATTAGAGCTTGCCCCGATGCCCAAAGGGGCAACGGTATCCGAAACGCTACATAAAAGTACTAAATATGCTCAAAGAGCCGACGAGCTAGGTTTTAATCGCTTTTGGTTAGCAGAGCACCATAATATGCCAGGCATTATATGTGCAGCTACCTCTATTTTAGTGGGCCATATAGCCAGTAAAACCGATCGTATACGTGTAGGCTCGGGGGGGATTATGCTGCCAAATCACTCGCCATTAGTTGTAGCCGAACAATTTGGTACATTAGAGAGCTTATACCCAGGGCGTATTGATTTAGGGCTTGGCCGTGCACCAGGAAGCGATCCTATTACGAGTAGAGCTTTAAATTCAGACATGAGCCGAGCAGAGCGCTTCCCTCAAGAAGTAACCGAACTGCAAACCTTATTAGGGCCGTATAATGGCACTCACCCAATACGCGCTATACCCGGTGAGGACACCAATATACCAATTTGGTTATTAGGCTCAAGCTTGTTTAGTGCGCAACTGGCAGCGCAAAAAGGGTTACCGTATGTGTTTGCAGGGCACTTTGCTCCGCGCTTTTTGTACGATGCCATAGAGCTGTATAAGCGCGAATTTAAACCTTCAAAGGTGCTTGATAAGCCATACATAATGCTGGCATTACCGCTGGTGGCAGCCGATACCGACGAAGAAGCACAATACCTATCGACCACTTCGCAACAACGAGTACTTGCGCTAATGCGTGGCAGCGAATTATGGCTACAACCACCTGTTGACTCTATGGATGGCCTATGGAGTGAGCAAGAACGCGTACAAGTGGAAAACTTTTTAAGTTTAAGTGTAATAGGTGGGCATGTAAGTATAAGACACAAGTTAGAAATGATAGTAAAAGAGCTGGGCGTTGATGAATTTATATTTACCAACGATTTATACGACAGCGAAAAACGCCATAGAGCTATCGAAATTTTAATGGAATTAAAACGTTAAGTTTCATTTAGTTAAGCAGGCGTACACCTTACGCCTGCTATATTATAAGCGAAATCTAAACTAGTTTTGCTTATAGGCAACATCAATCTGTATTTTGGGTACTCATCTAAGCCACTCCCAAATAACAGCAAATAAATTATCCTACCGCATTCGCTTTAAGCGATTAAACTAATAGATTTAATCAAATTTTATAGTGATTAATTACCCACTATAATTGAAACCACAAAACGTTATAACCCTATAACGCTACTTTTTACAGGAAGGTGTACCGTGAACTCGCTAAATAATGTAATCCCTAATTCAGTTAACAAAGCTGCGCAGCCAAAAATTGCGCTGATTGCTGAAGGTGGCGGACAGCGAGGTATATTTACAGCCGGTGTACTTGATGCGTGGTTAGAGCAAGACTACGACCCATTTGATTTATTTATTGGTACTTCTGCGGGCTCGCAAAACTTAACTAGCTTTTTAGCAAGGCAAAAAGGCTATGCAAAGCGTTTGATCAGAGGGCTGTCGCGTAATAAAAACTTTTTTCAATTAGGCCGTGGTTTAATTGGTAAGCACATAATGGATTTAGACTGGTACTTTGATAAAACCACTGAGGTAAATCGGAGTTTAGATTTTAAAACAGCCAAAAATAACTTAGGGGATCGTGAACTGCTTATTACAGCAACAAACTCACGAGACCGTAAACCGTACTTTTTAGCGCCTACAGGCGAGAGCAAGCAATGGCGTGAGCTATTAAAAGCATCAAGTGCGTTACCATTTTTGTATAAGCAAGGTGTAAAACTAACACCTTGGATGAACACTTTAGCAGCTAACGAAGCGGAGCTTGCCTTAGAGCAAGTAGAGCCAGCAGTAGCCGACTTTTATTTAGATGGCGGCCTTGCAGCACCTTTACCTGTACGTGAAGCCTATAACCGAGGCGCACGTAAAATAGTGGTGATCCGCACGGTCGATATTAACTTTCAAGTACAATCGGCATGGGTAAACAAACTAAGATCATTTGTGTGCGCATCAGGCTATTGTCCCAAAACCATAGATTATTTGCTACAGCACGAACAAGCATACCAAGAAGAGTTGGAATTTATTGCAAACCCACCGGAAGATGTTGAAATTATACAAATTTTTGCAACCGAAAAACTGCATAGCAAATTACTTGGCAGTTCAGATAGCGATTTACGCTTTGATCACAAACTTGGTTTACAGGCAGGGCGCGCATATTTAGCTGAGCAAAATCCGCAAATTTGGGAGCATAGCCATAATCATCAAGTATTGCAGTACTGTTATAACTAAATAGAACTAAGGGGCTTATTTACTCAATTGCATTGAGATAATAAATAACCCCTTTGCTGGCGTATATACTGCACGCCAGCATTTAATTTTAAGTAGACGAAAGCAAAATACTGGTTTCGCTATTTAAAATACCGTTTATTTCTCTTACTTGCCTAAGCACCCCATCAAACTCACTTAAGTTAGCCGCTTGAATTTCGGCTACTAAATCCCACGCACCATTAGTAGTGTGCAATTTAGTTAGCTCAGGAATACCGCGCATCGTTTTTATAACTTGCGAGGTTGACTTACCTACCACTTCTACCATCATAATTGCTCTAACTGCTTCGGTTTCAATGTGCTGATGTACACGCACGGTAAAACCTAAAATTGCCCCTGATGACAGTAATCTATCTAACCTATTTTGTACTGTGCCCCGCGACACGTTTAATGTAGTGGCTAAAGTTGAAATAGAAGCGCGGCCGTCCTTTCTAAGTTCGGCTATTAGTGCTTTGTCGAGGACGTCGTAAATATAGGGAGTCATAGGGTACGCCTTAGGTGAATTTTGATCAAAATACTAAATTTAATCATTACTGCCTAGCAAAATGATAAAAAATAATGCTATTTGTATAACTAATTGCCATTTTAACTGGCGCACCAGAGCGATAAACTGCCTGTAAATAATTGCACACACTTACTTATAGAGGTTTTAATGACGCATTTTATAGCACAGCCAAAACAAGGCGTTCCTTTTGTTAGCGTACAAACAATGGCACAGCTTATAAATAAACTCGGCATAGAAAATGTTTTACAACAGCTAACAAAGCGACTAGAAACAGACTTTGCTCGTTGGCAGCAGTTTGATAAATCCCCGCGTTATGCAGCGCATTCACCAGAGGGCGTAATAGAGCTTATGCCAGTGAGCGACGGCGAACTATTTAGCTGTAAGTATGTAAACGGGCATCCTAAAAATACCTTTAGAGAGCTGCAAACCGTTGCTGCATTTGGTATTTTAGCTGATGTAGATAGTGGTTATCCGGTTATGATCAGCGAAATGTGCCTACTTACCGCACTCAGAACTGCAGCGACTTCAGCATTAGTCGCCAAATATTTAGCCCCTAAAAATGCAACCACACTAACGCTAATTGGTAACGGTGCGCAGTCTGAGTTTCAGGCGTTGGCATTTAAAAGTGTACTGGGTATTACTCATATTCGTTTATACGATATAGACCCAAGTGCGTCGCAAAAAGCATTCAATAACCTCACTGCCTATGGCTTAAACGTCACTATTTGTAACAGTGCAGCAGAGGCTGTAAAAGGTGCGCATATAATAACAACCTGCACTGCAGATAAAACGAATGCCACAATTTTAACCAGCGAGATGATCCCACAAGGCGTGCATATAAATGCCATTGGTGGCGACTGCCCAGGTAAAACAGAATTAGATGCAAAGCTGCTGGAACGCGCCGCTGTATTTGTAGAGTACGAGCCACAAACACGTATTGAAGGTGAAATTCAACAAATGAGTGCAGATTTTGCTGTAACTGAATTTCATCAAGTTATTAATGGGCAAGCTTGCGGGCGTGAAAGCCAGCAACAACTGACTATTTTTGATGGCGTGGGCTTTGCCAGCGAAGACTTTACGGCATTAGCGTTTATTCGCGATCAGCTCATTGCAACGGGGCAGTACAGCTTGCTTGATTTAATTACCCAGCAAGCCGATCCGCGTAATTTGTTTTCGGTTTTAACCGCTCAACATACGCAGCAAGAGAGTGTGGCATAAGTATGGTAAACCAAGCGCCTAATAGTATTGTGATGGTTCGCCCACATCATTTTACCTCTAACCCGCAAACTATGCGTGATAACACATTTCAGCGCAGTTGTTTAACAACTGATCAAAGCTTACACGCGTATAACGAAGTAACAAATGCAGTAGAAGTGTTAAAGCAAGAAGGGATCTGCGTTCACCTTTTTGAAGACGAGCATAAAGGTACACCCGACTCGGTATTTCCTAATAATTGGTTTACTACTCACCAAAGTGGCGAAATACTAACCTACCCAATGTACGCACAAAGCAGAAGAGCAGAATATCGCAAAGATATTATTGATTTTTTAACGGATCAATATAAAGTGTCTGCAGTGACTGATTATTCATTTTTAGCGAAAGAAAATTCATACTTAGAAGGCACTGGTTCACTGGTTATTGATCATCAATATAAGTTTGCTTATGCGGTTGAATCAAAGCGAACGACACAGTCAGTTGTTAACACAGTATGCGAGCAATTAAAGCTAACCCCGGTGGTTTTTAATGCCTACGATATGCAAGGCACAGCGGTTTACCATACCAATGTATTAATGTGTTTTGCTACAGAGTTTGCCATGATTGGCTTAGATATGGTGCCAAGCGAACAACGCAGGCAGTTAGTAAGCCATTTATTGCAAAGCTATCATCAAGTTATTGAGTTATCGGGCGATCAAATTAATAATTTTTGCGGCAATGCTATTGAGTTACAAGGTAAAAGCGGACGGATTTTAGCGTTATCAGCAACGGCTTTTAAAGCACTTACTGCAGCGCAAATTAAGGTAATAGAAAAAAGTGCCAAATTGGTGCCTTTGCCTATTCCTATCATTGAGTCTGCTGGTGGCTCAGTAAGGTGTATGATCGCAGGCATTCATTTACCAACAAAGTAAATGTATAAAATTTAATAGTATAAGGCAGTATTACTGCCTTTATTATTTTATAACGTATATTTGTGTCGCTTACAGTGCCTATTTAAATAAGAAATATAACAAGGAATTAGCAATGTTCGATACCGTAGTAAAAAGTGTAAATGGTATTTTATGGGGAGAGGGCCAAGTCCTCATTTACATTTTATTGTTTGCTGGTATTTGGTTTTCGGTGCGTTTAAAAGCCATTCAAATACTTAAATTTAAACATATGTTTAGTTTATTAAAAGGCAGCAGCAAATGTAAAAAAGGCGACATATCATCATTTCAAGCGCTGTGTACTGGTTTATGTGCGCGGGTAGGCACGGGTAACTTAGCAGGTGTTGCCGTTGCTATATCATTGGGTGGCAGTGGTGCCATTTTTTGGATGTGGGTTATTGCCATATTAGGCATGGCCACAGGCTTTGCCGAAAGTGTATTAGGTCAAGTATATAAAGTGCGCGACAGCCAAGGCGAGTTTAGAGGCGGCCCTGCGTATTATATTCAACAAGGATTAGGCAATCGAGCCTTCGCTATTACTTTTGCACTGTGCTTATTTTTAGGTTACGGCTTTACCTTTAGCGCCATGCAAACCAACACCATTACCGATGCACTTAATTTTGCCTTCGAAATTCCCACTTTTTACTCTGGATTAGTGATCACTGTGTTAGCCGGCTCTATTATTGTGGGTGGCTTTAAAGCTATCGCCCGCTTTGCTGAGCGCGTGGTACCGGTAATGGGCATAGTGTTTGTGCTTGTTGCAGTTATTATTACCTTAATAAACTTTACTCAAGTGCCAGCCATGCTTAAAGATATATTTTTATCAGCATTTGGGCTGCAAGAAGCAGGTGCAGGCGCGATGGGCGCAGCAATAAAAAATGGTATTCAACGTGGCCTTTATTCAAACGAAGCGGGCGCGGGCAGTGTGCCACATGCTTCAGCCAGTGCAAGCCCATTGCCTAATCATCCGGTAACACAGGGCTACATTCAAATGTTAGGGGTGTTTTTCGACACTATAGTATTGTGTAGTTGTACTGCGGTTATTATTTTACTTGCCGACATAGACATAAGCGGCGAAATGGAAGGTATACGTTTAACGCAAAGCGCTATGACCGCTCATTTAGCGCAAGGGGGTGTGTACTTTGTAGCAGCCGCTATTACCTTGTTTGCCTTTACATCAGTTGTAGCCAACTACGCTTATGCAGAGAGTAACTTACACTTATTTAAACTCGATAACAAAATGGGTCGTGGTATTTATACTTTGCTTTATTTATCAATGATGTTGTGGGGCGCGTCGGCCACATTAAAGCAAGTATGGGATTTAGCCGATATTGCTTTAGGTTTAATGACAGTGGTTAACGTTATCGCTATTATATTGCTAACCCCAACAATATTAGCGGTTACTCGCGATTATCATACACAACGCGAAAAAGGCTTAGAGCCCGAATTTAAAGTAAATGATGTAAAAGTACAGGGCAAATGCGAAACCGGTATTTGGGACTAGTTAACGTATTTTAAGTCACTTTTAGCATTAATAAACGGTTTTATGGTAGCATAAAACCGTTTTTACTTTTGCATAATTATGCTATTTCAAGCCTAGCAATATACAAAGTAAGTAATAAATATATGCCATTAAATAGTAAATAAGCAGCGCAATTAAACACAGATTTAATAGGTTGAATTTTTAGATGATCAACATTTACGCAGGTAAAACTGCTGCAAAAGTAATAAATGAGCAGGGGTTTAAACCTGAATTATTCAGCTCATTTTTAGGTGCCAGCGGCGGGCCAAAATGGTTTACCTTGTTTGGTTTAGACAAGTATATATTTGGCGAGTTTTTTAAAAACCATAGACAACCGCTTAACTTAATTGGCTCATCGGCCGGTGCATTTCGCTCAGCGTGTTTTGCCCAAAACGATCCGGTTGCAGCAATTGAGCGCTTAGCAAAATCGTATTCGCAAACGCGCTATTCTAGTAATAAACCCACGCCAGCGGAAATAACATTAAAAGCCCGCGCACTGCTTGAAGTTGTTTTTGGCAATAACGGCGTGGCCGAAATTATAAATAACCCCGTATTTAAAGCACATTTTATAGTGGCAAAATCGAATGGATTTATAGCCAGCGAAAATAAATTATTACAGCTTATGGGTTTATCAAAAAGTTATATGCTTAATCGAGTAAATCGAAAGTACTTAAGTTCACAATATGAGCGTTTTATATTTGGCCCAGCAACAAGCGACTTATCAATTACCGACAGCTATAATTTTAAAACACAAAAAATAGCGCTTACCCAAAATAATTTAAAAGATGCATTACTTGCATCGGGTTCTATACCTTTAGTTATGCAAGGGATTAAAAATATTTCCGGTTCACCGCTTGGCATGTATCGCGATGGCGGAATTATTGACTACCACTTTGATTTAAAAATTAACAACCCAGGACTCATTTTATATCCACACTTTAATAGCGACCCAAAAGCAGGGTGGTTTGATAAAAATTTAAAACGTAAAGTGTCACCACTTAATTACGATAACGTGGTGATGATCACGCCATCAAAAGAATTTATAGCAGGCTTACCGTACGGAAAAATTCCAGATAGAAATGATTTTACCGATCTAGATGCAGACACACGCATTAAATATTGGAATACAGTATTTAGTGAAACAGAAAAGTTGGCAGAGGCGTTTGATGCGAGATTAGCCGAAATGTATTAGCGATAGGAAGCTATAAATAACAACCCATAAATTACGTTATGTTAAATTGAGTGGTTTAAAAGAAAGCGAGGATGATTATTCAAATCAGCTCGCTTTTAGGAGAGTAATTTAGGGGTTAATTAAGCTCAGAGTCGACCCAAAACTTAGTACCTTTTAATACTGCTTGTAGTGCAAGGCCGCTTTCGGTCAAAGAATAAACAGTAACTTGGTCTGCTATTGCTTCGGCAACTAATGCACCGCCTTTTTCTTTATATTTAGCTGCTGCATCTGCGTTTCCGCCAAATGCCCAACCGTGTTCAATAAATCTGTTTAGTGCCGCTTGGTTATGAAAAACCATAACAACGTTAAAGTCTTTAACACCTAAACCTAGGCCTAAACCGGCTTCGCCCATATTCATGTAAGTAGATTTGCCCGTTAGGTTATTTTTAATAACACCATAACCACCACCAAAACTAGCTAAAACAACATTGACGTTGGCATTATCAAAAACAGCATAACCTGCAGAATTAGCAATTTGCTTTTTAACATCTGGTTTTATAGCGTAAAGTTTACTTAATGTATTTGATTCCATGCTATGTACTAATGCACGTTTTTCGCTTGGTGAAGCGCTGCCTGTTGTTGCACAACCAGTGAGTGCGAGTGTAAATACGACCATGCTTAGCAAAATAAATCTTTTCATGAATTTTCCTTAAATAACATTTATAACTAGCAAGTATGCAATTACAAAATAATAGAATCTATTTATGTCCAATACTAGACAGTATCGGACTTTATGGTTAATCTATAAGTCTATTATTTTATTGAATATTTTATTACTATGCTAGTTGCTTTGGTTGATACGTTAAAACAATTGAGATATCAAATTGCTCATCTTGAAGATAATACTTTAAATTCAGAATATCCAGAACTGGCTACCTTTATACAGCAAGTTGGCTTGACTGTAACTGAATCAAAACAAGATCTTACCTTCTTATACCAGTTTTTATATGTTTATGGTCGCAAATCGGAAGCAACCTATAGTCGATTTAGAAGTGAACTTGAACGTTTTTATTTATGGGCATGGTTAGTCGCTGAAAAGTCAGTATTTGATTTAAAGCGCGAAGATATTGAAGGTTATGTAGATTTTGTTGTTGAACCAGATAAAGCCTGGGCTACAACATCAGTACAATGGCGTTATAAAGACGAACAAGGTATTCGCCGCTTAAATACAAATTGGCGCCCTTTCATCCAAAAAGAATCAATTGCTAGCCAACAAACATTATCGGCAATGTTTACTGCACTTAACGTATTTTATAAATTTGCTATTTTAGAAGAAAAAACCTTTGCAAATTTTGTGCCGGTAGTAAAAAAGAATAGCCCCTATTTGGTGGTTCAATCGCAAATACAGATCCCCGATACGCTAAGCGATATACAATGGGAATATGTGTTTGGGGTAACGCGCGACTTATGTGAGCAACAACCTGATCTAGAAAGAAATTTATTTACTCTGGCATGTTTAAAAGGATTATATTTACGAATATCCGAATTGTCAGAGCGGCCACAATGGTCGCCCGTTATGTCGCATTTTTGGCAAGACAACGATGGCTTTTGGTTTTTGCGTATTATGGGTAAGGGTAATAAATTACGAGATGTAACTCTAAGCGATGATTTTGTTGAATATTTAAAACGCTACCGACTTTATCGTGGTTTACCTGCCCTACCACGCGTTGATGAATCTGATCCCTTAGTGCATAAAATTCGTGGCCAAGGTGGCATGACTGTTAGGCAAATACGACGTTTGGTACAACAAAGTTTTGACTTAGCTCAGCAATCTTTACTCGATGATGGTTTTAAAGATGATTCTGAACAACTTGAAGCTGCAACCGCACATTGGCTTAGACATACAGGTGCAACACACGATGCGCAAACACGACCACTCAAACATTTATCTGAAGATTTAGGACACGCAAAAATAGCAACTACAGACCAAATTTATATTCAAACAAATATAAAAGAACGTGCAAAATCTGGTTTAAAAAGGAAAATATAATGGAATATTTAGTCATTACTTTTATTGGCAGTTTGTTTTTAATTTATTCATTAACAATCCGACAATTAGAAAGAACCGAAATCACTGGCCCAATGTTTTTTGTGATTGGAGGAATAGCACTAGCTTGGTTTATACCAGAGGAAGTTGAACAATTAAAAAATGGTGGGGCTTATATATTACCTTTAATTGAATTAACTTTAAGTTTGTTTTTATTTACCGACGCTACAAAAACAAAACTGAGCGTTTTAAAGCACAGTTTTCAGTACCCGAGTTTATTGTTATTTGTTGCCCTCCCCCTTACCTTGTTGTTAGGTATTGGTACTGCATTATTTTTATTTGCAGAGTTAACACTTATACAAGCTGCATTATTAGCAATTATTTTAACACCAACCGATGCAGCGCTCAGTAAAGGATTATTAGAAAGTACACAAGTACCTGAAAATATTCGCGAAGGAATAAATACTGAAAGTGGTTTAAATGATGGTTTATGTGTACCTGTATTTTTAATTTTTTTGTTATTAGCTAATAACCCCGAGCTTGGGATCACCGCTTCACAAACTATGATTATTTTTACTCGAGAACTAGGTATAGCACTATTTATAGCAATTGCGAGTGTTGCGATATTTATACCTACTTTAAACTTTGCCATGCAACGTCATTATTTTGCACAAAAAACCAGTCCTTTTTTGCTGGTAGGTTTTGCAATGGCGATATTTTCTGTGACACAGTACTTCCATAGTAGTGGTTTTATTGCAGTGTTTGTAGCTGGTTTATTGTTTGACCGGTTTTCTCCAGAGTCGATACGTTGTGAAATTGTTGAAGACTCAGAGCACATAGCCGATTTTGCAGCATTATTAATTTGGTGTTTATTTGGTTTTGTAAGTGCCTATTTGGTTTTACCAAAACTAAATTTTGAAATAATAATTTATGCTTTACTTAGTGCAACTTTGATTAGAATAATTCCGGTTATGTTGTCACTGCAATTTACTGCGCTGAATATAAAAGAGCGATTTACTTTTGCTTGGTTTGGACCAAGAGGTCTAGCATCGATAGTATTTACGTTAATGGTAATTGATACTCAAATAGAAAATAAATATCAGATTGCGACAATTGCCATGACTACTATTTTATTTAGTGTATTTATTCATGGCATAAGTACTAAGCCAATTGCAGATAGTTTTGCTAAAAAGTAAAAAGTAAAAAGTAAAAATGCGTAACTTTATTTATAAAGTTACGCATTTTTAATCTGTCTAATAAAGTTTAATCGCTAAGTAGGTGTGCAAGTAACTCAATTGGATGTTTAGGTTTAAATTTTTCATAGCGTTTAACTTGGCTACGACAAGAAAACCCCGTTGATAATAGTTGCTCGGGTTTATTTTTATCTACAATAGGTTTCCAACTCATTTCGTATAGTGCGCGCGAGTTGTTTTGGTTTTGTGCTTCGTGACCATAAGTACCCGCCATACCGCAACAACCAGTACTGGTTTTTTTTAATGTTAAGCCAATATCGGTAAAAATATTTTGCCAAACACTCGCAGCTTTTGGTAATGCGGTAGTTTCGGTACAGTGGCTTAATAAAGTAAATTCAGTATTAGTATTTTGTTTAGCTTTTAATTGCGTAAACGATTGAGTTTGCAACCACTCGTGGGCAAGTTGCACATGAAAGTCACCTCGGTTATTTTCTAAAATTGTATTGTACTCATCGCGGTAACACATAACTAATGAAGCATCTAAACCAACCATTGGTGCATTAATGTCGTTAAGTTTATTTAAAAACTCCGCGGCGTTTTTTGCTGTTACTTTAAACTCATGCAAAAAACCTTTTACATGCTGCGGTTTTCCATTGGGTTTAAAAGGCAATAGCATTGGCTTTTTGCCAAGCTGAGTAATAAGCGTAATAAAACTCTCTACTAATTCTGCTTCATAAAAACTAGTGAATGGGTCTTGTACTATTAATACATATTCGTTTTGTTGCTCAGCACTGAGTTTATTTAGTAATTCAAAATTAAAAGTGTGAGTTTTGTTTACCCGATTAGTTAGTGCGGGAATACTTAATTGTGGTGTATTTACATAACCCACGGTTTTTTTAATAATGTTACTAACTAGGTTTGTACTTACTATAGGATTAATAATACGTGCAAATTTAGCCATTAATGGCGCACTAACTTCTATATTGCCAACTAGGTAATCTTTAAGAGGACGTGCGTAGTAACTATGATAATAATTTAAAAAACGCGAACGAAAAGTAGGTACATCTACTTTAATTGGGCAAGCAGTAGTACATGCTTTACAGGCTAAACATTCGTCCATTGAAGCTTTAACCTCGTGAGAAAAGTCGTAAACGCCTTTGTTTTTTTCACGACTATGAACAAAACGTTCCCACCAGGTAATTACTTCGCCTTTATTCAGTTGCTTTTCGACCTCAAGTAAATCTATATCTTTTGCTTCTTGTAGGCGCAACCATTCACGCATTAAACTTGCGCGACCTTTAGGTGAATGTCGGCGATCACCGGTTACTTTATACGACGGACACATTGGTGAGTTTTCATCGTAGTTAAAGCATATACCGTTACCGTTACAGGTCATGGCATTATTAAAACTTGTTTTTACATCAATAGATATTTGTTTATCGAACCATGATCGTTTTTGTCCATCAACACTAACTAGTGAGTCTTCACTATCGATAGGTGTGCATATTTTACCTGGGTTTATTCGGTTGTTTGGATCAAACGCAGTTTTTATTTTACGTAACTGAGTAAATAAATGTTCGCCAAAAAAAGCTGGGCCATATTCGCTACGATACCCTTTACCGTGTTCGCCCCACATTAAACCACCGTATTTAGCGGTGAGTTTGACCACTTCATCTGAAATAACACGCAATAGTTTTTCTTGTTCTGGATCGCACATATCGAGCGCGGGCCTAACATGTAAAACTCCAGCGTCAACATGGCCGAACATTCCATATTGTAAATTATGGCTGTCGAGTAATGCTCTAAACTCTACTATATAATCAGCTAAGTTTTCAGGTGGTACAGCGGTGTCTTCTGCAAAAGCGAGTGGTTTTTGGCTGCCTTTTACATTACCTAAAAGCCCGACTGATTTTTTACGCATGGCATAAATTTTTAAAATATCACTTTTATTACTGGTTAGCTGATAACCAATAACACCATTAGTTTGCTGTGCCACGCACTGATCTAATAGGTTGCACAAAGTGTCTACTTTGTCTTTTATATCCTCTGGCGATACAGCATTAAACTCAACCATGTTGAGCCCTTGCATATCTTTATTAGGAATGTCGGTTATTAAGTCCGATACTGAATGCCAAATAATATCTTGGCGTGCTAAGTTTAAAACTTTGCTATCGACGGTTTCAACCGAAGTTGCTCGCGCAGCTACCAAAAATGGTGAATGACGTAGTGCCGAATCAAAACTATCATACTTAATATTAATCAGGGTTTTAAATTCAGCAATGGGGGTTAGCTTTAATTTAGCCTCGGTAACTATACCTAATGACCCTTCAGAACCGGTAATTAAACGGCTCATATCAAAAGTGTGTAAGTCATCACTTAGCACATGCTCTAGGTCATACCCGGTTAAAAAGCGGTTTAATCTAGGAAATTTAGCTAATACAGCTTCGCGCTCATTTAGTGCAATATCTAAAACGGTTTTATATAAATGACCAACAAATGTTTCTTGCTCTGCGATTACTTTTGCTTTTTCTGTATCAATAGCTGCAGTACACATAGGTGTACCATCGACCAAATAAGTTGTTAGCCCTAAAACATGGTCACTCGTTTTACCGTAAACTAGCGAGCCTTGACCCGATGCATCAGTGCTGATCATACCGCCAATGGTTGCTCTATTACTGGTAGATAAGTCGGGAGAAAAGAAAAAACCATACGGTTTTAAAAAGTCATTAAGCTGATCTTTTATTACCCCAGTTTGTACACGTACCCAGCCTTCTTGCGTGTTTATTTCGAGTATTTCACGCATGTATCGTGATAAATCGACAATAATGCCTGGGGTTAATGATTGCCCGTTAGTCCCAGTGCCGCCGCCGCGCGGACCAAATGTTAACGATAAAAAGGGGTCGCGAGATGCTGTTTGCAACGCAAGTTGAATATCTTTTTCGGTTTTAGGAAAAATAACACCTTGCGGTAGCTCTTGGTAAATACTGTTATCGGTTGAAGCTGTTATGCGGGTTGCATAACTTGCGTCAGTGTCTCCAGTAAACCCTTGATTTTTAATGGTACTTAAGTAATTTGCGACAACTTCTGTCGCGGCATCTTGCTGTGTAATAGTTGCTATCATGACGGCGATATTTTAAGGCATTTGGTCAATTATATCATGCTGTGGGGTAATAGAAATTGAAGATTTTACAGTTTGTAACACTCTTTTAATCGATTTTATTCGCACTGCAATTATACTCAAGTTAACAGTTACTAGGGGGCTTTAACTATGAAAAAAATACTATTACTTTTAGCCGGTGTATTGTGCATGTTACTGGGTTTATTTTTTGCGATTGTACCTGGACCATCGTTAATATTTATTATGGCGGGATTATTGTGCTTTTCTTTTGACTACCCAAAAGCAAGGCATTATTTGGGGCTTTGTCAAAAAGCGTTAACTAAATCTTGCCGATATTTAGATAAAAAATTAGCACGTTAAAACTTTGTTTTAAATTACACAAACAAAAATGCCAGCAAAAGCTGGCATTTTTATTACACAAAGTAATTATTTAGCTAGTTTTTCAGCTAAGTATAACCATGTTTCTAGTACTGTATCTGGGTTTAATGAAACAGAGTCGATGCCCTGCTCTACTAACCATGCTGCAAAGTCTTCATGATCAGAAGGACCTTGACCACAAATACCTACATACTTGCCTTTTTCTTTAGCTGTTTTAATTGCCATAGAAAGTAGCTTTTTGATTGCAGGGTCGCGTTCATCAAATAAATGTGCGATTAAACCTGAGTCACGGTCTAAACCAAGCGTTAGCTGAGTTAAGTCGTTTGAACCGATAGAAAAACCATCAAAATGCTCTAAAAACTCTTCAGCTAATAGTGCGTTTGAAGGCAGTTCACACATCATAATTACTTTTAGACCATTATCGCCACGTTTAAGGCCATGCTCTTCAAGTAGTTCAATAACACGCTTACCTTCTTCAACGGTACGTACGAATGGGATCATGATTTCGATATTAGTCATGTCCATGCCGTTTCTTACGCGTTTAATTGCTTCACACTCTAGTGCAAAACAGTCGCGGAAAGCTTCTGACACATAACGAGCGGCGCCACGAAAACCTATCATAGGGTTTTCTTCTTCCGGTTCGTATTGTTGGCCGCCAACTAAGTTTGCGTATTCGTTTGATTTAAAATCAGACATACGAACAATTACACGCTCTGGTGCAAATGCACACGCAAGAGTAGAAATACCTTCAACCAATTTAGAGATATAAAACTCTACCGGAGATTCATAACCGGCCATCATGTCGGTAATCTCTGCTTTTAACGCATCACTTTGTGCATCAAAATTAAGTAGTGCTTTAGGGTGAACGCCAATCATACGGTTGATAATAAATTCAACACGGGCTAGGCCAACACCTGAATGCGGTAAACGAGCAAAATCGAATGCACGATCTGGATTACCTACGTTCATCATTACTTTAATTGGTAGCTCAGGCATTTCGTCAACACGAGAAGTAAGCACTTCAAAGTCTAAAATACCTTCGTAAATGAAACCTGTATCGCCTTCGGCACATGATACGGTAACTTCTTGACCAGCTTTAATTAAATCAGTTGCGTTACCACAACCAACAACGGCTGGAATACCAAGTTCACGTGCAATAATTGCAGCATGACAAGTACGGCCACCACGATTTGTAACAATCGCTGCAGCACGTTTCATGATAGGTTCCCAATCTGGGTCGGTCATGTCGGTAACTAAAATGTCGCCTACTTGAACCTGATCCATCTCTTTGATTGAGTTAAGAACACGAACAACACCGCTACCAATTTTATGACCAATTGCACGGCCTTCAACAACAACCTTGCTGGTGCCATTTAATTGAAAACGTTCCATTACGTTGGCATCTTCGTTTGAGCGAACCGTTTCTGGACGAGCTTGAACTATATATAGTTTGCCGTCGTTACCGTCTTTTGCCCATTCGATGTCCATTGGACGACCGTAATGTTTTTCGATGATTACAGCTTGCTTGGCAAGTTCTTGCACTTCTTCATCTGTAATCGAAAATTTATTTGAAAGCGCAGGCTCTACGTCAATAATTTCTACTTGCTTGCCGTGTGCTTTGTCTTCTGAGTAAATCATTTGGATGGCTTTAGAGCCAATGTTACGACGTACTACAGAAGGCTTGTTTTTAAGTAATGTTGGTTTATGAACATAAAATTCATCAGGGTTTACTGCGCCCTGTACAACCATTTCGCCTAGCCCGTAGCTTGATGTGATAAATACAACATCTTCAAAACCAGACTCGGTATCAATACTAAACATAACGCCAGATGCTGATTTATCTGAACGAACCATGCGTTGTACACCAGCAGACAGTGCAACACCACGGTGATCGTACCCTTGGTGAACACGGTAAGAGATAGCGCGGTCGTTAAATAATGAAGCAAATACGTGTTTAATAGCGACCATTACTGAGTCAATACCAACAACGTTTAAGAAAGTTTCTTGCTGGCCTGCGAATGATGCGTCTGGCATGTCTTCAGCGGTAGCTGATGAACGTACTGCAAATGAAACATCGGCTGCTGTGTCGCCGTGGAGTTGGCTGTATGCTTCGCGAATGGCTTTATCTAGATTAGGTTGGAATGGTGTATCGATTATCCATTGGCGGATATCGGCACCGACTTTAGCGAGTGTATTCACATCTTCAACATCAAGTGTATCTAGAATGTCGTGAATTTTTGCGGTGAGTCCTGATTGATCTAAAAACTCATTAAAAGCATCAGCGGTAGTTGCAAAACCACCCGGCACTTGTACACCTGCGTTTGCTAGGTTTGAAATCATTTCGCCAAGTGAAGCGTTTTTACCGCCAACACGAGGAACATCTTGCATACCAAGCTCTTGATACCAGAGAACGTATTCTTGCACGGATCTTTCTCCAAAAAAACAAATTGTAGTACTAAATACCAACTAATTAACATTTAATCATTTTAGCGAGTTAGACATTGTATTAACAAGTTAAAAATTTTCATGTAGAACAACTACCTGTTAATTTTTATGTTGCTAATAAAGCGCTTCCTATCGCTATAATTGACTATTTACTTAATACAATCGATATAACTGTGAGAGTTAAGAAAGAAAACCTTTTATAAAGGTCACACCCATTCTACACTGGCAACAGTCCTCACGTAAACCGTGAGAAACTTAATTTTAAAATTAAAAGTAATAAAAAAGAGGATTTATGAGAACTGCTTTTTATATTTCAGATGGCACAGCAATTACTTCTGAGGTTTTTGGCCATGCTACTTTGTCACTGTTCCCTGTTGAATTTAATCATAAAACCATTCCCTTTGTAGAAACAGAAGAGAAAGCGCATCAAATTAAAGAGTTAATTAACGCAACGGCAAAAAGAGATGGTGAAAAGCCTTTAATATTTTTTACCTTTGTAAATTACAACTTAACTGAAATTATTAGCTCTGCTAATGCAGTGTGTTATGACTTTTTGACAACCTATAGCGAAAAAATAGAAAAAGAACTAAATGTAGCGCCAGTACCAAAAATTCATCGCACTCACTCTATTCATGAAAAAAGCTATGACTTTAGAATTGATGCGGTTAACTACGCGTTGATGAATGATGATGGCGGTAATATTAAAAACTATGGCGAAGCCGATATTATTTTAATTGGTGTGAGCCGCAGTGGTAAAACTCCAACAAGTTTATATTTAGCACTACAATATGGGATTAAAGCGGCTAACTACCCAATCACCGAAGACGACCTTGAAACCGAAGGCTTGCCTAAATGCTTAATACCTTTTAAACATAAATTATTTGGTTTAACTATTGATCCTGAGCGCCTTGCTGCCATTAGAGACCGACGCATGGCTAACTCTAAATATGCTTCTATTCGTCAATGTCGTATTGAAGTACGCGAAGTAGAAATGCTGTACAAGCGCAATAGAATCCCATTTTTAAACTCTACTCATCACTCAGTAGAAGAAATATCGGCGAAGATTATATCTGATACTGATTTAGAGCGCCGTAAGTACTAACTTATATTTGTGGTTAGCTTAACTAGAAAGTATAAAAAACGCCGCTTAATTAGCGGCGTTTGTATTTAGGGGATTCATTTTACTTATTTGCGTGCGTCTTTTAATAAATCGGCAACTAAAAAGCCTAGTTCTAATACTTGATCGGCATTTAAACGTGGGTCGCACTGGGTTTTATAACGCTGTGCTAAATCGTCATCAGACAGCCCATACGCACCGCCAGTACACTCAGTAACATGTTGCCCGGTCATTTCTAAATGCACGCCACCTGCATAGCTGCCCTCGGCTTTATGCACTGCGAAAAACTGGCTGATCTCACGCATGATATTGTCAAAGCTACGTGTTTTGTATCCTGAACTCGCCTTTTCGGTGTTACCGTGCATTGGATCAGAACTCCAAATAACTTTACGGCCTTCTTGTTGTACTTTACGTACCAGTGCCGGTAGTTTTTCAGGGAGTATATCTGCGCCCATACGGGTAATTAATGTTAATCGACCTGGAATGTTATCTGGGTTTAATGCATCAATTAAGCGTATTAAATCATCTGGGTCCATACCTGGGCCAACTTTAACGCCGATTGGATTTTTAATTCCTTTAAAAAATTCAATATGCGCGTGGTCTAGCTGACGCGTACGCTCGCCAATCCACACAAAGTGCGCAGAACAATCGTACCAATCGCCAGATAAATGGTCACGGCGAGTTAGTGCTTCTTCGTAGCCTAGTAATAGCGCCTCGTGAGAGGTGTATAAATCGGTTTCTTTTAAGCTTGGTGCGATAGTAGAATTAATACCACACACTTCCATAAACTCAAGCGCATCTTGAATTTTATCAGCTAGCTGTTGATACTTTTCTTTTTGTGGATTGGCTGCAACAAAGCCCATATTCCAACGGTTTACTTGGTGTAAGTCAGCTAGGCCACCTTGTGCAAATGCACGCAGTAAGTTTAACGTAGCGGCACTGTGGTGATACGCTGTCATTAAGCGTTGTGGATCTGGGATACGCGCTTGTTCGGTAAACTCAAAATTATTAACAATGTCGCCACGGTATGACGGTAATGATACGCCATCAATCGTTTCTAAATCTGCTGAACGTGGTTTTGCATACTGCCCTGCCATACGCGCTATTTTAACTACTGGGCATTTACCGCCGTAAGTTAATACCACGGCCATTTGTAAAATTGTTTTAAAAGTATCGCGAATGTTAGCGGCATTAAAGTCACTAAACGACTCAGCACAATCACCACCTTGTAGTAAAAAAGCGCGCCCTTCGCATACATCTTCTAGCTGCTTAAATAAACTTCTGGTCTCTTCAGCGAATACTAAAGGCGGAGCACTCTTTAATTGCGCTTCTACTGATTTAAGTGATTCTTGATCTGGGTAGTTTGGCTGCTGTAATATTGGCAGTTCTCTCCAGCTATTTGGGTTCCACGTTTGCATATTCATTCCTCATTCCTATTTACCTGATACAACGAAATTAACGTATGCAGGGCTGTTTGTTCAAGGACTAAATTCACTATTTACTAATTATTTAGTTATGGGTTAGGTAATTAATATATTTAGCCGTATATGTTGGGCCCTTAGCGCAAGTATAAAATGGTAAATAGAAAACATATAATCAATATAAAACATATAGTTAAGTTAGATCATGGTTACTTTTGAGTTGTTGACCTACATTCAATCTGAGTTAATTGTTATAACAGACTAAATTAGGAACACATCATACTTTAAATGCATCAGGTGTATCATTAGCTTTACAGCAAACTTAAATAATAATTAACCAATGACTATGCGCTTTTAAAAATACATGCTATGTCGCGTTTTATTTGCCACAACAACACATATAAGAGGTTTATATACAGCGGCTAATGCTCAACCTGGTTAAGGTTAAAGTACTCATTTTTAGTTCGGTACTAAGTTTTATAAAAATGTGAATACTGGTAGTTATTATCGAGGTTAAAATTTATTACAACACGTTTAGTTTTTACGCTTAATAATCTTATGCAGTTAAGCGTAATAGATATAACAACGTAAGTATTACCCCTTTGGTATAATACTATACGTAAAGCTTATATCAGCTATGTATTCAAGTCACCCGTTTTGAACGGCGCTAATTTATACCACTAGCCTCTTCATTAGTTCAGTTACAGGGCAACTCAAAACGGTTTGCGCTCTACTGTAATTAATAAATGTATATTCAGCGCTCACAAACTAAATACTTCAAGCACCCTAAAGTATGACCCGGTTAATAATATCAAGCTCACTTAAAAGCCTAGCTACAAATTATGGCTAAAGTTAAATTACACTGAGAAGCTAATAGACCGTTTTTTGCTGTAACTTATATCGGTATACAAATGTGAATATTGGGGAATTATTATTAATATCCAACCTACTCAAATGCATAAACACGAGTTATTAAGTTTAACAAAAGAGATAAAGAACACATCGTACTTAATTAAGTATAAGGTTATCTAAGCACTGAGTAAAATTAAATTATTAGTTAAACAAAGATAAGGTTATGTGCGATAATTAGTTAAGTAAGATGTGTTCTTTGGAGGTTGCATGGTAACTAAAGTACAAATAAGAAGTCAGTTTGATTTAATGAGCGAACTAACATTAAGGCTAATAGAAGAGCTTAACCTGTGTGAATATACAAAAGCCGAATATTATCAACTTCCCGATATAAGCACAGTTGATGAAAATAAAGTAGCCGAATCGATTAAGGTTACTAAAATATCAGGCGAACTAGCACATAAAGCTATATTAAATTCCTTTACTGATATTTATAAAAAACAAGGGCTAAGTAGCCGGGTTTTAAAGCGTCACCCTGGCCTATTGGTTATAAAAAATGCTGACAAACAAGCATTAATTAATCGAATTGCTCAAGTAAATAAAGCAAAAGCAGCGTTTAAAGAGTGCATTTTAGCTATTGATAACAACGATGCTCGTTTTGAAGCGGTACATAATGCAGTACCCAACTTAATTACTTTGGCTGCTTATCGAAAAATTCATAGTGAACATGAATCGCCTTTTTCAGTACGATTTACCTGGATGCACAAACATGCAACTAAAACACTGACCAAAAAAATGGCCCTCGAAATGTTACAAAAGTCAGCTAGTTATAGAAACCCCAGAATGATCGATCAGCAAAAATGGCAGGCGCTAGTAGCACAAGAGCAATTACGGGTAGCAAGTTTAGGTGAAAAAGAAAAACTTAGAATTAGGCGCCCTACTCGGGTTAGCCCTCAGGTAAATGTGCGTTATACCGCGCAAAACCGTTATCACGTAAGTGCGGCGCTACCTTTTATTTTAATAAACCCAGAACCAGACGTAAAACTGGGGTTATTACCAAATTACGAAAAGCCATTAAGTCATCCACGAAAACGTGACTATGATTTTTTAGTAGATCGACTTTATTTAGAACAAGTAGAAAAGTGATTATGTTAAAAAGGTCACGCTAGGTGACCTTTGTTATTATTGGACTCTGCAATAAAAAATTACTTATCTACTATTTCAACAAGTTTGTCTTCATCAATAAGCACAGCATTTTCTACAATACGCTTACCGCCTTGTATTTCAATACGTTTATTGTGTTTATTCAGAGTAAGTATTTCATCACAAAATTGATCTGATGGATGCATTTCGTAAGTGTAGTCAATAATATTACCGGTTTTATCGTCTTTAACATTGGTAATACTGTACTCAGAGATAGCCCCTTTTTCGATCAAATCTTTCATTGTTGTGGTCATATCACGACGCAGCGCTTTTAATTTATTTTCGGTAATATTATCCGTTGAATAAATTGAGCCGTACTTTTCCATAATAGACAATAATCTAAAATGGTATGTTTTTCCCGGAGCTGCATAACGCCAAAGGTGATATAAGCGCAGCATCATCCAACGCGATAATCCGCGTTTTAATTCTTGGGCGCTGTTAAAGTAATATCCTTTGTATTCAAGGTTATCAATCATGTTATGTACAAATGCATTTAAACACGCAACACATTTAACATTACCGCCTTGCCCTTTTTTTCCACTAAAATGCAGTGACGATAAAAAGTTCATATTCGATTCGTAAAACGAATCATCAATGTTTGTATTTTTTGTATCTGTTGCTGAATATTTAAACGAAAGTTTTGAGCCTTGTAATGCTTCAAGTGATTCTTTAATTTGTGGATATGGCATAGATTGGCCAACGGTTTTCAGCTCTTGTGCTAATTCGTTCATCGAAAAAACAACAGCATATTGAATACCGGACTTAAAATTTATTTTTACTATTTTGCCTTTAGAAGCTAAACGGATCAGCGCACGCTCTACTTTTTCTTCTCTATCTGACGGCCAAACCAAATATTCTACGTCTTCACCATCTTTGCGTGTGCTAACAACCGCCGGCGTTATTTTTAATTCGCCGTCGTACAAAATACCATCTATTTTTTCAGATATTTTGCGTGTAATTATTGTTTTTTTAGGTGCTTCTTCTAATGGTAATTTTTTATGCCCCGAACGGACAAAGCGTCCCCATAAATCATAATGGTTAAAAGTATTCGAATAAGCACGTAATCCATGAGCTGCATTTTCTATCGAAATCCGCACATCTTTATTATCTGTAAACAGTGCTAAGCTTTCATTATCAATTGCACTTTCCACCCCGTGAATTTGGCCCCTTAGTGTATCGGGCAAGTTATCTACCGAGATGTTGACCTTTCGGCTCATTGTTGTTATTTCCATTTTTATTGCGACAGCTAATAACAACACATAAAGACAAAAAAGTTAAATGTTTAAGTTAGTATAAAAGTGATCTGAGCTAAAATAAAACCTTCGGATCACTATTATACTAAGCGGATGCTAATTAACTTAATTTCAGATCATTATTTTACTAACTAGGCGGTTACAAATCTCATTTTTACTAACTCAGTGAGATTTTTGTCCATTACAAAGCTAAATTTTTAATATTTAACACGACAAATTAACTAAAAAACTAAAAGCCCTGTTGATAAGCATATATTGAGTTAGCATAGATCTGATCTGTACCTACTACAGATCAGATCTATACTAATTAAAAGCCTTCTTTTACTACAGAGTCGGTGTATAACTTTATAATTTACTTAGTATAAAACTGATCTAACAGACCTTTTTTGTGCACAACTTAATGATTAACCTGTGTGTAACTATTGTTTTAATTTACAGCTTAGTAAAAAGCTGATCTGCAAGTAGATAAAGATCTGATCTTAACCAAGTATAAAGTTGATCTGCTTATTTTATTATTATTCATATAAATCATGTGTTTATCACCTATATTTAAGCCTCTATCCTTTAATACCTTATA